>JAVHRJ010000232.1:0-4497 GCA_036171595.1 Bacteroidales bacterium | reverse complement strand
TTTCCTTAAAAACAACTAATTTAAAAATTTGCAAAAATTCTTATCTTTGCAAAAAAATTAATTTTGATGACAAACTACGGTGGTATTCCAAAAAAATATTCAGATTTAAAAAAATCAAAAGTTGTAATTTTGCCAGTCCCTTATGATGGTACCAGCACTTGGATTAAAGGAGCCGATAAAGGACCAAATGCAATTCTAGAAGCTTCTGCTAACATGGAACTATATGATATTGAAAGCAATAGAGAAATATATACTATAGGAATTCACACTGCAAAGCCTGTTACAGAAAAAAGTTCTCCAGAAAAAATGACAAATGCAGTTTATAAAGAAGCAAAAAAATATGTAGATAATTATCATACTGTCGTAATAGGAGGAGAACATTCTGTTAGTTTTGGTACAATTAAAGCACATTTCGAAAAATATAAAGATATGTGCGTTTTGCAAATAGATGCCCACTCCGACCTTCGCCCAGAGTACGAAGGCTCTAAATACAATCATGCATGTGTAATGGCTCGTGCTCAAGAACTTTGCAGAGTAGTGCAAGTTGGTATTAGAAGTCAATGTACCGAAGAATTACCATATATAATTCGCGAAAATATTTTTTATGCTCACGAAATTATTGGCTCTTTAGATTGGTTCGATAAAGTAATTGAACGATTATCAACTAATGTATATATTACAATAGATTTAGATGGATTAGACCCTTCAATTATGCCCTCAACCGGCACACCCGAACCAGGTGGGTTGGATTGGTACACAGTAATTAATTTCTTGCAAAAAGTTTATAAAAAAAGAAATGTTGTGGGATTCGATGTGGTTGAACTTTGTCCAAATAAAAATAACCCAGCACCCGATTTTCTTGCATCAAAACTTATTTATAAAATGTTAGGATATAAATTTAAAATATAAAAAAAATGCCACAGATTTCGCAGATAGCACAGATTATTATCAATTTAATTTGTAACAAATAAAACTACTTTTATAGTTTATAATTCGCGAAAATCAGTGTAATTTGTGGTAAAATATCGAAAAAATAATTACAATTTAAAATATAATTAATAATGAAAAACCTTAAGAAAAAAGATGTTTTAAAAGAAACAGTAAAACATTTTGACATAAAAAAAATTGATTCAACATCAATAATTAATGCAATGCGTGATATGTCTTTTACTTCACGCGATACAGCCAATGCAGCCGACATATTTAAAATGATGCTTGAAGATAAAAAATGTTCAGTTATTTTAACTCTTGCAGGAAGCACTAGTGCAGCAGGTTGCATGCAAGTTTATGTTGATATGGTAAAAAACAATATGGTTGATGCAATTGTTGCAACTGGAGCATCAATTGTTGATATGGATTTTTTTGAAGCACTTGGTTATAAACATTACAAAGGCAGTCAATATGCTGATGACAAATTACTTAGAAGTTTATATATTGATAGAATTTACGACACATACATTGATGAAGAAGAATTACAAGATTGTGACAACACTATAGAAAAAATTGCCGATTCGCTCGAAACACGCCCCTATTCATCTCGTGAGTTTATTAAAGAAATGGGCAAATATTTAACAAAGCACTCTAAGAAAAAAGATTCATTAATACAAGCAGCTTATGAACATAATGTTCCAATTTTTTGCCCTGCTTTTGTTGACAGTAGTGCAGGTTTTGGACTAGTAAAACATCAAGTTTCGCATCCTAAAAAACATTTAACAATTGATGCCGTAGCCGATTTTTATGAGTTAACACAAGTAAAAATGAAAGCAGGAGAAACAGGATTAATGATGATAGGTGGCGGAGTCCCAAAAAATTTCACACAAGATACAGTAATATGTGCCGAAGTATTGGGACACGATGTTCCAATGCATAAATATGCAGTTCAAATTACTGTTGCCGATGTTCGCGATGGTGCTTGCTCAAGCTCTACTTTACGCGAAGCTTCGTCGTGGGGAAAAGTTGAAACAAATTACGAACAAATGGTTTATGCAGAGGCAACTACAGCAATTCCATTAATTGCAAGTTATGTTTATCATTCGGGAGTTTGTAAAAAACGTAAATCTCGCGAATTTTCTAAAATTTTTGATAAAAAATAAAAGGCATTATTACAATTTATAGGTTTCATTTTTTTGTCATGTTGAGCCCTTCGGAAAGCTCAGGACAAGTTCAGCGAAACATCTATTTTTTCAAAGTAAAATGGGGAGTAATTTTTTCACAGAGTTTACCCTGAGCATGAAATAAAGATTCTTCGCTTTGCTCAGAATGACAAAACGAAGGAAAAATGACATAAAACTATAGTTGGTTACCAATGCCAAATAAAATTTATGACTAATTAATGTGGTTAATATTAAAAATATTTATATTTTTGATAAAAATTTAATGCTTATGAAAAAATTATACTTGTTTTTAATATTTGGTGCAATTGCTTTAGGAAGCTACAACGTAAATGCTCAATGCGTTCCTGACCAAACTTGTATGGATGTTTTAAACCCTGGCGAAATTTGCCCAGAAACATTACCAAATGGCGTAGTTGGCTTACCTTATAGCCAAACAGTTACTATTATTCCTCCCGCTACTGCTACTATTAGTGGTCAAACAATTAACATTGTAAAAATAAAATTAAATTCTGTTGGCAATATGCCTCCAGGTTTAACTTATTTAACAAACCCTGCTAATGGTGAATTTACTGTAACAACCCCCTATACAAGATATTGCACTTTAATCAGCGGCACTCCAACAACACCTGGCACTTATCATCTTTCAATTAAAGTTATTCCTTATACTATTATTTTAGGGAATATTACAGCGCTACCAGAACAATCAGACGACACATCGTTAACAATTACTGTTACTCCAACTGCTAGTGTTTCATCAATTAATTATAACAAGTTTTCGATACTAGACAGCAAGCCAAACCCATTTAGCTATACTGCAAAAATTGGTTTTATTTCGCCAAATTCAAGTATTGTTAAACTTAAAGTATTTGATGTTATTGGCAATATTATTTACAACGAAACAATTTCTGCTATACGTGGCGAAAACTATTTTGATTTCGATGGTATTAAACTTGGTAAGGGAATGTATATTTATAACATTACCAACGGAAAAGAATCTTATACAAAACAATTAATTAAAAATTAAAAATAATATTTAGACCTAACAGGTTTTTGAAACCTGTTAGGTCTAATAAAAAAAACCGTTTAGAAATTTCTAAACGGTTTTTTATTTAATAATAGATTATCTTTTATTCCGATACTACTTCAAAATCAATATCAACAGTAATATCTTTATAAAGTTTTACTTTAGCTTTAAAAGCACCAACTTCTTTAATATTATCAGCATCGTAAATATTAATATTTTTTCTTTCAACAGCATAACCTTTAGCAGTAAGAGCTTCAGATATTTGAATAGTATTAATAGAGCCGAAAATTTTTCCAGTAGTACTTGTTTTTGCTCCAATTTTTAAAGTAATTCCTTCGAGTTTCTTAGCAGCTTGTGTTGCTTCGTTACGAAGTTTTTCTTCTTTATGAGCTCTTTGTTTAATATTTTCAGCATTCATTTTTTTAGCCGAAGGAGTAGCAGCAATAGCTAAGCCTTGAGGTATTAAATAATTACGACCGTAACCATCTTTAACCTTTATTAAATCATCTTTATGACCTAATGTTTGAACGTCTTGTTTTAATATAATTTCCATTTTTTTTCCTCCGTTTTTATTTCATTAAATCGGTTACAAATGGTAAAAGAGCTATATTACGACAACGTTTTACTGCTTGAGCAATTTTACGTTGAAATTTTAAAGATGTACCTGTAACTCTACGTGGTAAAATTCGACCCTGTTCGTTTAAAAATTTCTTTAAAAAATTTGGGTCTTTGTAATCAATATATTTTATACCACTTTTTTTAAATCTACAATATTTCTTTTTTGTAACATCAAATGATGGTGGAGTTAAGTATCTAATTCCGTTATCTGGTGTATATGCCATTTTTATTCCTCCTTTTTATCGTTTTTAACTGATTTACCCATTCCTTTAGTACGTTTTTTTAGATTATACTCAATAGAGAATTTCTCTAGTTTAATCGTCATAAAACGAATAATACGCTCGTCACGTTTAAATTCCGTTTCGAGTTTACCAATAAATTGTGGTTCGGATGTAAATTCAAATAATGAATAAAATCCGGTAGTTTTTTTCTGAATTGGATATGCAAGCTTTTTTAAGCCCCAATCTTCTTCGTGGACAATTTCGCCTCCGTTGTCCTTAATTAATGCTCTGAATTTTTGAACCGCTTCCTTCATCTGAGGCTCAGATAAAACGGGAGTTAAAATGAAAACGGTTTCGTACTGATTTAACATAATTAAATAATATTTAGTTAATAAATTTTTAAGGTTGCAAAAGTAACGAATATTTAATATAAAAACAAATTAATCTTAATCAATTTATTTATAATAACACAACTATCCGAAACTTTAAAAATTAAAAATGCTTGAGAATCGCATAAATT
>JAVHRJ010000231.1:0-20098 GCA_036171595.1 Bacteroidales bacterium | reverse complement strand
TTATAAAAGCTAATTATCCCTTTTTCTTTATCAAGATTTTTCAAATCTATAACAAATTCATTAAAACTTAAGATAGCTGATTTAAGAACTTTAAAATAATCAATATTTTTGTCAAATTCGCTTTTAGGTTTTGTTTTATAATGGACAAGCTGGTTTCTGACTTTAATAATGTCCAACATTGATGAATAATACTTTGCTTTATAATTAATTTCCTTATTGTAAACCAGCTTGATTATTTCTTGCCACTTGATTTTTGTTTGTTTTGGTTCAAAATTTTCTTTAAAGTCAGGAATTGTCATAATTCCAATTTCATTTATTAAAGCTTCGTAAAAAATTGCCAATGAAATTACCCCTTGAATTTCGTGTTTATTGCATTTGTCTTGTATATCAAACAATTCTTCAAGATTATTAAGTCCTGAAAATTCAATTCCTTCACCTGTGTCAGGATCAATTATTTTCTCTTTTATTTTTAATAAATTTTTCTTTCTAATTTTATATTCAGTAGCAGCAAAATAATTTTCAATTGAAATTTCAAGAAAAATATCTATTTGTCCTATTCTTAAATTTCCATTACAGTCATTATATATAGTAGTCATTTTTTATTTTATAATTTGGGCATAACATCTGTACATGCACAACAAGTATAGATTATTTCACTATTACCTATTTCATATTTATTTAACTACTAATATTATAATCGCTTTTAAACATTTACAACTGGTTGCACACGAATATTACAAATAAAATATTTTAATTTATTTTAAAACAAATATACAATTATTAATAATTAGAAAAAGATAAATTGCAAAACGATTTTTAATTAACATTAGGTGAGTTATAAAAATTAACTTCGTTGAGCTCGCAAGCTCGGTTCATTTTTTTAATTAACGAATATCGATTAACGATTTTTTATTTTAGAATTAAGCATTAATGTTTTATTGGATAACCATTACCCCTCGGTGCAATATTTATAGAATCTTTATAAACCGATGCACCTGCAAATATTCCATAACCGTTTTTTATGTTGTTATAAACCATTATAGGTTCCGAAAATGGCGAGCCATTATTATTCGATTGTGCTTGCGATGTAACAGCATACAAATAAAAATCTTTTGAAATAGAATAAAGCGAAATATAAAATTTAATAGAATCGCTATTAGAACTATATAAATTATTATAATCAATATCTAAAGGAAAAGTTTTTGTTTTGCCATTAAACAAATTATCTTTTATTATAAATGTGCCATGAAATTGCTCTGCTAAAGATGGGTCGCTAGAACTTGCCCAAATATCCTGCATATTGTTATTGTAATAATCAACGTTTAACTTTGCTATTTTTAGCAAATAATAATTTGTTTCGTTTGCTGGATCATCAATTTTAATATCAAATCGGAATAAATCGCCATTTTGAGATGGAATTGTAATAGTGTCGATATTTGTAATAGGTTGTTTTGCAGGAATATTCCCATAACTTTCGGCAGTTTGCCCATTATAAGTAACGGCAATTTTGTAGTTTTTGCCATACTGTGCAGTAAAATTTAATTTATTGTAATAACCTTGATAGTTATAATGTAACGTGTCAATTGTTGTTTCGTTTTCAATAATAGTAACAATTGCATTGTTTACAGGTTCGTAATTTGATTCATCGAGTATAAATCTGCTTTCAAAAACCTGAACTGTAAAAACAGAATCGTTATAAAACATGCAATTTACAACAGGTTTCCGACCTTTATCAGGAATTTTCATATCAATATATTTCTCACACGAAATAAAAGCTATCGGAATAATAACAAAATACAAATATTTTATTAAAGTTTTCATAATTTAAAATTTTATGTTGTACGAAAACGAAGGTATTATTGGGAATATACTTATTTGAGTTAAACGTTTTTTACCATAATCATCGTAGCTAAAATACATGTAAAAAGGATTTTTTCGATTATAAACATTATAAATTCCAATACTCCAAGTACGAACACCCCACTTTTTTTCTTTATGAAAATTCACGCCAATATCTAATCTATGATAAGCAGGCATTCTAAATCCATTTCGCCCATCGTAATATTGTATATCTTGCTCGTATCCAAACTGTCCAGAACCATTATAAATTGAAGGATATCCTTCAATTGGTAACGAAACTGCATTTCCAGTACCATAAACCCATGTTATTCCAAAATCAACCTTTCCGCTTAATTTGTGAGTAATAACAACAGCAACATCATGTCGCCTATCGTAACGATATGGATATTTTTTACCAAAATTCAAATTATCAAATTGTCGTTGCGACCAAGCTAAAGTGTAACCAATCCAACCAGTTGTTTTGCCTTTTGTTTTTTTTATTAAAAACTCAGAACCATACGACCAACCTTTACCAACTTCTACCTTATTTTCCCACGACTCAAACGAACCAAAAAAATCGACCCCCTCTTTATATTCAATTAAATTGCTCATTGTTTTATAAAATCCCTCAACACTAAATTCATAGCCTTTTGCAATATCGTAAAAAACTCCAGCAGCATATTGGTAAGAAACTTGTGGTTTAATGTTATTTGTTACAGGAAGCCATAAATCGGTGGGCAAACCAATTCCACTATTTGTTAACAAATGCAAATTCTGATTCATTTGCGAGAATGCTGCTTTTACCGAAAGCTTTTCGTTAATTAAGTAACGTGCAGATAAACGTGGCTGGATAGATTTGTAAAAATTATTTTTCACATAAAAACCACATGAATGCACACCAATATTAGCTTTTAATCTATCGGTAATTCTAATATCATCTTCAATAAAGGCCGAAACTTCGTTTGCATAAATATTTGAGTTACCAAAGCTAGTGTCAATATTTGACGAAGAAGCATCAGTTACTTTAAAAACATTAACACCAGGCGAAAAGGTGTGATATATTTCGGAAATTCCGAACAATATATTATGATTGGGATTAGGATGATAATCGAAATCGAGTTTTGTAGTTAAATCGTTAATACCCGAAAAATATGTAAATTCATATTTATTTTGAGTTATATTATTATTATTTACATCTTTGTATGAAGCATTTTCGCCAACTTGAAATCTATATCTACTGTACGTTGTTGTAACATTAGCAAAAAGTTTGCGATTTACAATATGGTTCCAACGTAAAGCAGCAGTTATATTTCCCCACGAAAGCGATGCCTTAAATTCATTATCGTATTTAATTCCATTATCGGTATACGACTCTTTCATTTTAGAATAAGCCTTATCTTTTCCTGTATATACGCTAAAAAAAACACGGTCGGTATCAGAAAAAACATAATTTACTTTTGCATTTATATCATAAAAATAATAACCTGCAGAATTACCATTTGATTTGGCACGAATAATTGGTTGTGCAAGAAAATCGATATATGTTCGACGTGCCGATAAAATAAATGATGATTTATCTTTTTTTAATGGACCTTCGAATGTGAATTTAGATGAAATAAGTCCAAAAGAACCCTCGCCATGAATCTCTTTATTATTTCCCTCTTTCATTCTAATATCTATAACCGAAGATAATCGTCCACCATAACGGGCAGGGAAACCACCTTTTATAAGTGAAACATTTTGTATTGCATCGGCATTAAAAACCGAAAAAAATCCAAACAAATGGTCGGCATTATAAACTGGCACACCATCTAAAAGAATTAAATTTTGGTCAGGACCACCTCCCCTAACATACAATCCACTTGTGCCCTCACTACCCGATTGTACGCCTGGCAATAATTGTAATGTTTTTAAAACATCAACTTCACCAAAAATTACAGGCAACGATTTAATAGTATTAATTGGAATTTCGCTAATACTCATTTGAGTTTTATCAACTTGTGTTTCGTCTTTTTTTGCAATAATTTCAACCTCATTTAGCGAAATAGTTGGATTTAATTGAATATTTAAAGATTGACTTGCTGTTAAATTAAAATCTTTTCTTATTTGCTGATATCCAACAAAGGACACAACAAGATGAACTTTTCCTGCAGGTAATGTTAAACTATAAAACCCATAAGGATTTGTTATTGTCCCTCTATGCGAAATTGTATCGTAAACAGATGCCGAAATCATTTTTTCGCCCGATTTCGAATCACTTACATAGCCACTTAATGTGTATTTTTGAGCATTTGAAATTAAAACAAATAACAATATGCAAATTAAACTAATTAATTTTATTTTCATTATCAGTTTTTAAAAAATATTTTTTCAGAAAAACATATATAAATAACTTTTATTGTGTCAAATTAAACTAATATTAAAAAATGCTACAAATATTCGTCAAAATACTTCGTAATTTTTTTAAGCAAATGAATTCTATCCATTCCTCTAACATTGTGCTCGTGCTCGGGATATAAAAAATAATCAACATCAATATTATTCTCAATGCATTTTTGAATAAACGATAAACTATGTTGAAGCACAACAGTATTATCGATATAACCATGTATTATTAACAAATTACCCGTTAAATTTTTAGCTTTATTTAATAAGCTAGAGTTTTCGTAACCATCGGGGTTCTCTTGTGGTGTATCCATATACCTCTCACCATACATTATCTCGTAATATTTCCAATCAATTACAGGACCACCAGCAACGCCAGTTTTAAAAACATCGGGAAAGGTTGTCATTAAATTTATTGTCATAAACCCACCGTAACTCCAACCATGAACTCCTATTCGTTTTTCATCAACATATCCAAGATTCTTTAAATATTTAACAGTTTCAATTTGGTCTAAAGCTTCATTTGTTCCAACATTACGATGAATAACGCTTTCAAATTCGAAACCTCTATATGCAGAACCTCTATTGTCAACTGTTATAACAACGTATCCTTTTTGAGCCATATAATAATCCCAAAGTGGTGCACCACCAAGCCATGAATTATCAACTAATTGAGCATGTGGACCACCATACACATATAAAATTGCAGGATATTTTTTTGTAGAATCAAAATTTAAAGGTTTAATTAATCTGCCGTACAATTGGGTTTTTCCGTCGGCTGCTTTAATAGTAAACATTTGCATTTCTGGCATCGAAATATCTTTTAATGGATTTGGGGAATTAAGTATTTCTCTAACTTTTTTTCCATTTGAATTTACAATATTATAAACATTAGGAAGCTCGATTGAACTATATTGGTCAATTAAATATTTACCCGAACTACTTATTGTAGCTGCATGATAGCCACTTTCTGGGGTTAAACAAATTCTTTTCCCATTTTCTAAATTAACACTATACACATTACGCTCTAAAGGACTTTTTTCAGTAGAAATATAATATGCCACCTTTTCCTCTTTATCAAACCCTAAAAAATCGGTTACAACCCAATCTCCTTTTGTAAGTTGTTTTAACAAATCACCATTTGCATTATATAAATATAAGTGATTGTATCCATCGCGTTGACTTTGCCATATAAAATTATCAGACGATTTTTTTAGAAACACTATAGGATTTAATGGTTCTACATATTTTTCATTTTTTTCTTCAAAAAAAGTTTTAACAAAATCACCTGTTGAAGCATCGTATTGATTATATTTCATGTGATTTTGCTGAGGGTTTAAAACAGCAATAAAAATATATTTGTCATCATTACTCCACGAAATATTTGTTAAATATTGTACTTTTGGCTCCCCAGTTTTTAAATAAATAACATTACCTGTTTCAACAGAATAAACTCCAACAGAAACTTCGTGACTTTGCATTCCAGCCATGGGATATCTCAAATTCTTTATTTCAGCAATACGTGGTTCTATATCTACTAACGGGTATTGAGTAACCATAGTTTCGTCCATCCTATAAAATGCAAGTTTTTTACCTTGGGTACTCCAAAATGTTCCCTTTACAATGCCAAACTCTTCGCGATGAACAGACTTTCCGTATACAATTCCAGTGTTATTTTCGTTTGATATAGCTGTAATTTTTGATTGCATATCTGAAACATATAAATTGTTTAACTTTGTATATGCCAACATTTTTGACTCATTACAGAAATCGAAATTTTCTGATAAACTATCTAAAATAACAAATTGCTCAATTTTTTTTGTGTTTACATTAAACAATACTATATTTTCTGTTGTTTCTATTTTTAAAATATTTTCATTTACCCATTTGTAAATTGAGTATGCAGTTGGGTTATTTAATTTTTTATCATTAAAAGCTTTAATAATTTCATTGCTATTTAATAATTCAGTTTTAATAGTATCTTTAATGTTATTTTCAATCAAATTTCCCGATTTAATAAATGTAAAAGTTTCGGAATTTGGTCGCCATTGCAATTGTTGAATATTTTTTGGATAAAATTTTCGATATTGACCAATAGTAGCCTCATCTATTGTTAAAATTCTTTGCTGCGAATAAACAGTTATAAAACTGATAATAAATAACATAAAGAACAATGATGTTTTTTTCATAAAATAAATATTTTGATTTAATAAGTTAATATTATATTTTCACGCCAAAAGAAAAAAAGTGTTAGTAATATTTTCAAAGATATACTTTTTATATAAAAATATATTGATAGGGTTATCAATATTTAATGTTTGCGTACAAACAAATAGCTTAATTGTTGATAATCACACAAAAATAAGCTACAGTTATGAAAATAAAAATTTAAGAAAAACAACAAACACAAAAACTAAAATATTAACTCGCGAAATTAGTGAAATAGAAAAAATTATGCGAGGTTACGGACTAGTTGATATTAACGATTTAGATACAAATATTATAGTAAAATTACAATATGCAACTTCAAATAATTTTTTAGGAGAAAATGTTTACGGCAATTTAACACGTGCATATTTGCAAAAAGAAGTTGCAGAAAAATTAATTAATGCATCTAACGATTTAATAAAAATAATGCCAAGTTATAGAATAGTAATATTAGATGCGGCACGACCTTTATCAATTCAAAAAAAAATGTGGGACGAAACAACGATTCCACAAGAACTTAAAGAAAAATATTTAGCAAATCCGATATATGGCTCTTTACATAATTACGGAGCGGCTGTTGATTTAACTTTAGCCGACACAACTGGCAAATTTTTAGATATGGGAACTCAATTTGATTGTTTTGAAAATATAGCATATCCATCATTAGAACAAGAATATTTAACATCAGGACAACTAAGCCCTATTCAAGTAAACAATAGATTAATTTTGCGATCTGTTATGAAATTAGCAGGTTTTTCGAGCATTGCAACAGAATGGTGGCATTTTAGTTCGTGTAATCGCGAATATGCCAAGAAAAATTATCAACTTATTGTTTCTCATATTTTTGCCGACAATCCAAAACTTAATATTTCAAAAAATATAAAAGAACAGCCAAAATTAAAAGAACAAAATATAAACGATATAAATTTCAGAATACAAATATTGGCTTCGGAAACTAAAATAAATAAATCGAGTAAACTTTTTAATAACAATGATGTAAGCGAATATTTTCATAACAATTTATATAAGTATACAATAGGAAAATTTAATTCTATTGAAGACGCATTAACTGAACTTAAAAAAATTAAAAATCAGGGATATAGCGACTCTTTTATAGTTGCCTTTAATAAAAATAAAAGAATAGGAATAAAAGACGCTTCTGAATTAATGCAATAACATTAATAATCAGTATATTAAAAACAATATTAAAAAAATATCAATAATTTTACAATAAACTTTTTGATAATTCAACTATTTTTTCTTACTTGCATATTCTAATTAATTATATGTATAACCATGCTAAGCAATAAATTACGTGCTAAAATTAAATTAGTTCCAGCAGTTTTACTATTAACTATTGCCATAAACGGATGTAATTCTGATGGTAATAACGAAGATAAAATTGAGCAAAACATTGAATCTAAAATAGATTCGACACAGGGAACACTTATTAAATTCGATAATACTCTATTTAGTATTCCATCGCCATACGAAATTGCTTTTTTAATAAAAAATTCAAAACTCGACTTTGATAAAAATTTGCTCAATCCATATAACAAATCTCACAATTACACTAATAGCTTTCAAAAAGCATTGAATTTAGGAGTGTATGGTGCTAATTTAGGTTATTTAAATGTATTTGAACAAAACTCAGAAGCAATTCAATATTTTTCTGTAATAAAAATATTATCTCAAGAGTTGGGAATTGAAAATGCTTTCGACAAACAAACAATTACTAGAGTTGAGAACAATTTAGGAAATAAAGATTCACTAATGTTTATTATTTCTAATTCTTACAGAAAAGCCGATCAATATTTAAAAGACAATAACAGAAACGATATTGGTGTATTAATTTTAGCTGGTGGTTGGTTAGAAAGCACTTACACAATTGCTCAATTAGCACAAACTAGTCATAACAAAGACATAACAACCAGAATTGGCGAACAAAAACATCCTTTAGATAATTTAATTAAAATTTTATCTCCATATTACAATCAATCAAAAGAATATGCAGATTTAATTGATGCACTAATTGATTTAGCATACGATTTTGATGGAATAGATATTAATTATAGTTACTCAGCTCCTACTGTTGATGTAAAAAATAAACTAACAGTTATAAATAGTAAATCAGAGTTGTTAATGACCGATCAACAACTAAAAACTATTTCAGATAAAATTAGTGCAATAAGAAAAAAAATTGTTGATTAAAAATATTAATAATGAAAAAGATAACAACACTAGCTTTAGCAGCAATTTTAGCAATAGTATTTAATTTAAATAAAACTTTTGCACAAGTTGACGTTACAACCGCCTTGTGTACAAAACACATAGTGTCGCCATACATATCAGATGGACAACAATATAAAGCATTATTAAATGGCGAAGAAATTGCTGAATTTCATTCGACTTTTTATGGTGGAACAACCTACAGAATTGTTGGTGCAACTGGGCAAACTGAAGGAAATTTAATTTTTTCGTTATACGATAAAGAACGTAATTTATTATTTACCAATCGCGATTATCAAAATTCAAGCTATTGGGATTTTAAATTTACTTCAACAATTGATTGTATAATTGAAGCTGAACTAAACCCGACTTCTAAAACAAAATCGGGGTTTGCAATTATGCTTATTGGATTTAAACAATAGTGAATTTTAATGATATAATTTCAATTTTAAAAGAGGCATTATTTGCAGAATAATGCCTCTTTATATTAAAAAAAAGAAATGAGCGAAAGAATATTAAAAGCCTTAATGCAATTATTTGCAATAATTGCCCGACCCGAAAGCAATGCCGAAGAAAGACGGTCGGTAGTTGGCTCATTTCTTTTACAACAACTTAATAGTGAACTTGTTAACGAATATTTAAAAGTATTTAATAATTACTACGAACAATACCAAGCAAAACAATCTGATAGCACACTTAGAAAAAAACGTATTGCAGGAAGTTCTGTTAAAGTATTAAAAATTTGCACCGAAATAAACGAAGAGCTTACACAAAAACAAAAGGTAATTGTTTTAGTACGTTTATTAGAATTTATAAAATCTGATTCTGTTGAAATTTCTGAACAGGAATTAGAATTTGTTGAAACAGTAGCTGATACTTTTCATATTGTTACCGAAGAATACGTTCGTTTAAAAGCATTTGTTTTATACTCATTCGATGAAATCCCAAATTCAACTCGTATGCTACTTGTTGATGGAAATGAAGATTTCACTCATCCAAAAGTTAAACATTTATATAGGCCAGCCTTACAGGGCCAATTACGCATTTTCCATGTAAGATTAGCAAACATGTTCCTTTTAAAATATTTAGGCGAAAAGGAATTATATTTAAACGGACAACTTATTCATTTACAAAAAATATACGTATTAACAAGTGGTAGTTCAATACGTTCTGCTAAAATAGCACCTATATATTATTCCGACGTTCTTAGCATTTTTAACGAAGATAAAATAAAATCGAAAATTGTATTTGAAGCAAAAGATGTTGAATATGCTTTTAATGGTGGCGGAATAGGATTGCACAAAATGAATTTCACCGAAGAATCTGGTCATTTAGTTGGTATAATGGGTGCAAGTGGTGCTGGAAAAACCACACTGCTAAATGTATTAAATGGATCGTACGAACCTACAAATGGCGAAATTACAATTAACGACATTAACATCTATTCTGATAATAAAGAAATTGAGGGTTTAATAGGATATGTTTCGCAAGATGATTTGTTAATTGAAGACCTTACAGTATTTCAAAATTTATATTACAATGCACGCCTTTGCTTCGATAATTTAAACCACTTCCAGATTTTAAGAATCGTTTTTAAAACATTACAAAATTTAGGTCTTTATAAAATTAAAGACATGAAAGTTGGTAGCCCATTAAATAAAAAAATAAGCGGAGGCCAACGTAAACGATTAAATATTGCTTTAGAACTTATTCGTGAGCCATCAATACTTTTTTTAGATGAACCTACCTCAGGATTATCATCAAGAGATTCAGAAAATATTCTTGACTTATTAAAAGACTTATCATTAAAAGGGAAATTAGTATTTGTAGTAATTCATCAGCCATCATCAGACATATTTAAAATGTTTGATAAATTACTTATTTTAGATACAGGTGGATACCTTATATATGATGGCGACCCCGTTGATTCAATAATTTACTTTAAATCACGTACACATCAAGCAAACTGGAGCGAAAGCGAATGTCCAACATGCGGTAACGTTAATCCAGAGCAAATTTTTAATATTGTCGAATCAAATGTACTCGACGAATATGGAAATTTAACTCATACTCGCAAATTTTCTCCAATTGAATGGTTACAAAGATACGAGAAGCATCAAACTCACGAAGAGAAGAAAATTGACAAATCAAATTATAAAATTCCTGAAATATTTTTTAAAGTTCCGGGTAAATTAAAACAATTTAAGGTATTTGTTATACGTGATGTTCTTTCTAAACTTTCAAATTCACAATATTTATATATTAACTTACTTGAAGCGCCTATTCTATCTATATTATTATCATTTATAATTAAATATTATAATGTTGACGTTACAAACGAATCGGGTTATTCATTTGCCGAAAACAGCAATATCCCAATTTTCATGTTTATGTCGGTAATAATTTCAATATTTATTGGCTTAACTGTTAGTGCTGAAGAAATTTTTAGAGATAGAAAAATACGAAAACGTGAGAAATATTTAAATTTAAGTTGGGGAAGTTATCTTTTTTCAAAAGTTTTTATATTAACTATAATTTCTGCAATACAAGCTGCAATGTTTGTTGCAATAGGAAATTCTATACTTGGAATTCACGGAATGTATTGGCAATATTGGATAGTTTTATTTAGTGCATGGGTATTTTCAAATATACTTGGCTTAAATATTTCAGATGCATTTAACTCTGCTGTAACTATATATATATTAATACCATTTTTAGTTATACCTCAACTTATATTAAGCGGTATAATTGTAAAATTTGATAAACTAAATCCCGATATTAGTAGTCCTAGCCATATCCCATTATATGGCCAAATTATTACAGCTCGTTGGGCTTACGAAGCAATTGCAGTATATCAATTTAGAGAAAACAAATACGAAAAACAATTTTACCCTTACGATAAAATTACAAGTTCTTCAAATTTTAAGAAAGATTTTTGGTTGCGTTCGCTTCGTAACAAAGTAGCGGATATTAAAAGAGTTTTAAACCTACCTAATCAAAAAAACTTAATTGATGATGCTTTATTACTTATAAGAAATGAACTATCATTAGAAATAAAATCAAGTAAAAAAGTTCTTTTGCCAGTTAAAATTAACGATTTAGTATACGGCAAAGTAACCGATAATACATTAGACAAATTAAATTCTTATTTTGATGAATTAAATAAATATTACATCCAAAAATTTAATAAAGCAAGCGAAGCAAAAGATAGAATTTGTGCCAAATTTCAGAAAACCGATAAAGATAAACAAGATTTTATTCAACTTAAAAAAGATAATTTTAACGAAACTTTAAAAGAATTTGTAAAAAACGAAAACGAAGGAGTTAAAATAGTAGAATACAATCATCATCTTTACCAAAAGGCCGACCCAATTCTTTTCGATCCTCAAGGTGGACTTTTAGACGCACATTTTTATGCACCCCGCAAAAAAGTATTTGGAACTTATTTTGACACTTTTTGGGTAAACATAATTGTAATTTGGACAATGTCAATTACCTTATTTATATGCCTTTATTTTAATTTATTAAGAAAATCGTTGGAATTAGGCGATTGGTTTACTGAAAAAATAAGAAAAAGCAAAAAGCAAAAAAAATAATAGCCTAATGAATTAGGCTATTATCAAACTATAAAAAAGTATTTTTTTTTATTCTTCTATTTCAATCATTTTAAAAGGGACTTTTATTATAGATTGGTAATCCTCTCCTGCCTCTAACATATCTTCATCATCCTCTTCATAATACCAATTTATAATAACTGCACTTCCAGCTTTAGAAATATTTTCTAGTTTCTTAAAAATATCAAGAATACATTTTGATGAACTTGTATTAAAATATTCTAATTGAATATTTACAACAGTATTTGCTAATGGAGCAGCAGCGTATGCTTCTAACCAATCAACTAAAGGTTTATAAAATTCAATTGAATTTTCAGGAATTGATCTTCCCTTGATTTCTATTTTACCAGCAACAGCATCAAAGCCAATGCTTGGTGTTTTTGGTGTTCCCTCGATAACTATTGAATCCATATTATTTTTTTTTGTGGTTAAAGATATGCTAAATAATTTTAATTTTCAAAATGTAAAAATAAATATTTTCATTTATTTGTAAAAATCTATATTCTAATTTTGTTCCTGTTTTACGTGAAACATCAATTAATCCAAGCCCTCCACCTCCTTTTTCTGAAAATTCATCATTATTAAGAATTAATTTATATAATGCTTTCAATTCATCTTTAGCTAATGTATTTATCTGATTTATTCTATCGCTTAACAATTGAATTTTATCTTTATAAACGTAATTACCAGTTGTTATATTTATTGAATTTTCGAAAAAGTTCATTACACAAGCTCCAAATTTTAAATTATTATCGGAAACTGGTAATGAGTGATGAAAAAGATTTTGAACCACTTCAACAAAAACATGGACAGTAGTTTTTTTAAATTTATCTAAATTAGGTTTATCTACAAAAATATTTTCAGTTTTTTCTATTAATGAAGTAATTATATTAGAAGAAATCTCACCCTTATACGATAACAATACATTGTCATCATTTAAAGAGTTAAACCACTTTTCAACCTCAACATTATTATTTAAATCTATCACTTCTAAAAAATAATTTCAAATCAAATCAACTACTATAAAAATAAAGCAATTATAAAATAAAATTTACAAATATTCGAACTTTCTACCAGTAATTTTATCAACATCAATTTTTATTATACAAATGTTATTTACTGAAGGTTCCGAAAAACTAAAATTCATGTTAGAATAGTGTTTCATGAGTATTTTTAAGCCCTCAATTTTATCATCATAATTTTCAACAAATTTCGCCTTTCCAAAAACTAAAGCACTTTTGTAACGCATTCGCCAACTACATGCAACTTCTTCGTTTCTTGCAAATAATTCGTGATCGGTATCAAACTCAACACATACATTATTGTTTTTGTTTAATATATCTATTTTTCGTCCTTCTTTTGCACAATGTAAAAAAATTGACTTTCCATCGAATCCAAAATTAAAAGCTAAAACATAAGGAATGTTGTTATCAACAAATCCAACATGGCAAATTTTACTTTTATCAATAATTTCAGATAATTCGCTTTCTAATGTTATGTCTTTTATTGCTTTATCGCGGGTATGCATATTTAATAATTTAAAGTAAAGATAAAAAAAATGCTGACTTGTTAAATCAGCATTAATTATTTTTAACTATAAAAGAACTATCTTATTACTATTCCATAACTAATTAATTCGAATACTGTTTCTATATTTTTTTTTAGATTGCTTTTATTATTTTGTACAAAAAATGGTATTTCTAAGCTTTTAAGGGTGGTAACTATCATTTTTGCAACACCTTCTACATTTTTTATACTAAAGCATTTTTTATTATTTCCATCAATTAAAATATTCTTAACTAGCTCAAATTCTGCCTTATCAAAATTTAGTCTTGCTTCGTTTATAAATTGCAGATTATCGAAAAGTTCATTTTTCATTACATCGTAAAAATTAGAAACTTTATTTAAAGTATTCATTCTAGCTATAAAGTATGACTTTAATTTTTTAATAGGATCATCACTTTTTGAAATTGCCAATTTTAATACCACATATAACTCTTGAGCTTCCTTTTCTACAACTGCTTTAAAAACATCTTCTTTATTTTTAAAATAATAATACAATCCATGCTTACTCTTACCAACAGCATTACCTATATCTTCCATAGTTGTTTTTTTATAGCCAAATTTGCTAAAAACTACTATTGACGCGTTAATAATTTCAGTTATGGCTTTGTCTTTATTTGCCAACCTCATTATTACAATTTTTATTTTTTAATTAAAATTCGAGTTTCTGTACTATATTTATAATTAATTGATATAAAATAACTTCCTGGTTCTAAAGATTTTAAGTTTAACAAATATTCATTACTTTCAAACTTCTGCATTAATATTTCCCTACCAGTCATATCTTTAATTGTAACAAATTTAGGTTTTTTATTATTGTTAATTGTTATATTTATAATATCATTAGCAGGATTTGGGTAAAAACTAAAACTTTCATTTTCAAAAACATCATTAATATTTGTTGTATTACAACTCCTTAAATATGAAGTATTAATATTTTCATTTAATCTATTCATAAATAATGTTCCTGATGCGGAATTGTTTTTAAGAATATTATCAATATATGGGATTAATAAATATGCAGTCCTAACATGTTGCTCATCCATTGTAATTGTAGGTTGTGGCGATGATGTTCCCTCTCCAAAACTGCAATTAAAGTTATAATCGGCAAAATAACAATGTCCTCCACCTAATATTGTAACTAATGTTTTACAACTACTAGCACAAGAGTCGTACATTGGAATTTGATTGGTTGCTGGAGCAGCAACTCCATCGTTTTCGCCCATAAAAATTAAAGTTGGAATAGTAACATTTGAAGAAGCAGTAATACTTGAAGGTGTAGTATTTGCAGCAGCAAAATTAACTAATGCTGTTAAATTTGTATTATTTTCAGCTGCTAAAAACGAAGAACCGCCACCCATTGAATGTCCCATTATTGCACTTTTATTTGACAAATGTTGATAGAAAAAAGAACTAGAATTTGAATTTTCCGATTTAATAAAATCATTTAAAAATGCTAAATCAAGTCCAAATGCTGCATGGTCTGGTGTTGGAATCATGCTTCCCTCTGTTCTAGGAAAAGCCATAATAAATCCATGAGGCACAATAGAATCCCACATCCATTGATATGAACTCCATGCCATAACAAAACCATGTCCAAAAACAATTAATGGGAATTGCCCTGCAACAAAAGGAGTATTGTCACCAGCTGATGTTGCTGGATAATATATTTCAGTTTGAATAGATCGGTTACTTCTTGCTGGGTCGGTAAATGTAATTTGTTTGTGACCTATTGCATAATTCTGAGCAGAACTTTGTACAGAACACATTAAGAATAAACTCATTAATCCTATACTAAATAGTAAATTTTTGTTTTTCATAATTAATTTTATTAATTTAACATTTTAACTTATCGGTACAAAGTTAAAATTAAAAATCAAACAAACAAATATTTTTTAAAATTTATAAATTGACAAGAAATTATTTAGAACTTTTTCGCGAATTTTCTGGAACATCTTCTGTAATCCAAAGATTACCGCCGATAATAGAATTTTTACCAATAATTATTCTTCCAAGAATTGTAGCTTCGGCATATATTACAACATTATCTTCAACAATTGGATGCCGAGGAATACCTTTAATGGGATTGCCTTTATCATCAAGTGGAAAACTTTTTGCTCCAAGTGTAACACCTTGATATATTTTTACACAATTCCCAATAATACATGTTTCACCAATTACAACACCTGTTCCGTGATCGATAGCAAAATAATTACCAATAACAGCACCAGGATGGATATCTATTCCAGTTTCGGAATGAGCAAGTTCAGAAATTATTCGTGGAATTAAAGGTATGTTTAACATCAATAATTCATGAGCAATTCTATAATTTGTTATTGCTCTAATTGCTGGATAACAATAAATTATTTCTCCAAAACCTTTTGCTGCTGGGTCGCCATCATACATTGCCTTTACGTCTGTTGATAATGATTTTCGTATTTGTGGAATTTTTGAAATAAATATTGCAGATAATTGCTCAGCAGAATATTTACAATCGGTACAATTAAATATTGTATTTTGGTTACAATCAAAGCAAATTCCCCTCATTATTTGTTCAGACAATAATTTATGAACTTTATCGATGTTTACACCGGTATAAAATGTAATGTTATCGGGTGTAATATTAGCCGTACCAAAATAACCTGGAAAAATTATTTGACGTAATAAATTAACAATTTCTTCTAAAACTTTAGCATCGGGCATTGGCAACTCATGCGATGATACCTGATATACAGAACTATATGAATCAGAAAATGATAGTTCATCAACTGTTTTTAATAATGTTTCATTAACATTAATATTATTAACAATAGATTTCATTTTCTAATTCAAATTATTTTCTTTAAGAATTTTCATTGCAATTTCAAGAATTGTTGTGTCATCTAATAATACAACACCACCATCGGGACCTTGCTCAGTATGAAAACCTACAACTTCGCCATTTACATAATTAGTTCCCCCAAAATAATTTCTAACTGTTTCGAGATTTATATTTAGTGTGTCGGCTATTATTTGCATGCTTCCATCGGGCAATTTGTCTTTTATTTTCCTTAATTCGTTAAAAGTTATTGTTTTCATATTTATTATTTTGAAAATAATATTTATAATGTTATCATCAAAAGTAATGTTTTTTAAATAAAAAAAATAATTAAAAAAATATTTGGTTTATAAAATAAACTACTTTATATTTGTGCCATATTTATAATTAAAAAAATGAAAGATCAAATTTTAACACACGAAGAAAGTCTGCAAATCATACAAAGTATGATAAATACAGCAAAAAACAAAATTTCAGAAAATGGATTTTACTTTTTACTTTGGGGAGCACTTGTTATTATTGCATGTGTTGCACAATTTATAATGATAAAATTTGATTTTGGCGAAAAATCAAATTTTGTATGGATGATAATGCCATTAGTTGGAGTTCCAATTTCACTATTTTATGGATTTAAGCAAAATAAAAAAGAAACAACAAAAAGCCATACCGATAAACTATATGGTTTTTTATGGCTTGGCTTTGGAATTACTTTAGCCATAATGATTTTTGTAGCTGTGTACTCTAAAATTAGTCCGATACCTTTTATTTTAGCTTTAGTTGGATTAGCAACATTTGTATCTGGTGCTATTTATAAATTTACTCCATTAATTATTGGCGGAATAATATTTTGGATTGCATGCTTAGCTTGCATTGCTTTTAAAGGACCAGAACAACTATTAATTGACGCAGTTGCAACATTTTTAGGTTATATTTTACCAGGAATTATTTTATGGAAAAAATCAAAAAAGGAATTTTATGTTTAAACCATTAGATTCGATTCTTCACTCCGAACTCAGATTAGCAATAATGAGTTTATTGATAGGAGTAATAGAAGCAGAATTTGGTTTCTTAAAAGAAAAAACAGGAGCTAGTTCTGGCAATATTTCTGTTCAATTACAAAAACTTTTAGAAGCCGAATATATAACTATTGAAAAATCATTTAAAGGCAATTATCCATTAACAACGTGTAAAATAACAAAAAAAGGAATTAATGCTTTCGAAAAATATGTTGAAGCAATTAAAACATATTTTAAAGACTTACCTTCAAAATAAATTTACAAAATAAAAAAGCCGATTCAATCGAAACGGCTTTTTTATTTTGTTATAACTAGTATTAATCCTCATCTTTTTCTTGAGCTTCGTATTCTTTAAGCAATTTATCTTGCAAATCGCCAGGAACTTGAGCATAATCAGCATATTTCATTGTATAAATAGCGCGACCACTTGTAATTGAGCTTAAAGAAGTTGAATATTTATTCATTTCAGCTAAAGGAACTTTAGCTTTTATTATTTCAAATCCTTTAGCACTGCTCATTCCTTGTACTATTGCTCTACGCGTTTGAAGATCACTCATTACATCACCCATTTTTTCACTTGGAACCCAAACTTCAACATCGTAAACTGGTTCAAGAATTCTAGGACCTGCATTTTTAAATGCTTCTTTAAAAGCATTTCTTCCAGCTAAACGAAATGATATTTCATTTGAATCTACTGGATGCATTTTCCCATCGTATACTGCAACTCTAATATCACGTGCATAAGAACCAGTTAATGGTCCTTCTTCCATTTTTTCCATTACACCTTTTAAAATAGCTGGTAAAAAACGTGCATCAATTGAGCCTCCAACTATGCAATTTAAATACACCAATTTTCCACCCCAAGCTAACTCATGTTCTTCTTTTCCACGAACTGAAATATTAATTTCTTTTGTGCCAAATTTATATTTTGTTGGATTAGGCATTCCTTCAGTATATGGTTCAATAACAATGTGAACTTCGCCAAATTGTCCTGCACCACCACTTTGTTTTTTATGTCTATAATCGGCTTGAGCTGATTTTGTAATAGTTTCGCGATAAGGAATTTTTGGAGCTATAAACTCTGTTGGAAT
Source organism: Bacteroidales bacterium (assembly GCA_036171595.1). Taxonomy (GTDB): domain Bacteria; phylum Bacteroidota; class Bacteroidia; order Bacteroidales; family GWA2-32-17; genus GWA2-32-17. The sequence goes on along the minus strand of JAVHRJ010000231.1, from coordinate 1,335 downwards.
TTTATAAATATTATCTAAATGCCATTTTAAAATATTTAAATGATATTCACCTTGTCCAGACACAATTATTTGTTTTAATTCTTTAGAATATTCAATAATAATTGTTGGGTCTTCTATATGCATTCTGTTTAATGCTTCACCTAATTTTTCATCATCGCTTTCGCTAACTGCTTTTATTGCAGTTCTATATCTTGGTTCAGAAAAATGAATTGGTTCAATTATGGTATCATTATTTGCTATTGCTAAAGTTTGATTGTACTTTGTGTTTTTCAATTTTACTGTAGCACCAATATCTCCAGCACAAATTTTCTCAATTTTATTTCTTGTTTTACCCGCTACAACTAAAAGTTGCGAAATTCTTTCTTTATTATTATTTGAATTGTTTACAACATCAACATTTTCAGTTAATTCGCCAGAAATTACTTTAAAATAATTTATTTCGCCAATATGCTGTTCTATAGAAGTTTTAAATACAAATACAGTAAGTGGACCTTTAGAATTAATAATAATTTCTTTACCTTCAGATGATTTAGGTGCATGAACATCTAAAGGCGAAGGACAGCTTGTAGCAATAAATTCCATTAATCTGCCAATTCCTATATTCTTTTTTGCCGAAACGCAGAAAATAGGATACATCGAACATTTAGAAATTCCAAATTTAATTCCTTGAGCTATCTCCGTTTCATCTAAAGTGCCTGTTTCAAAGAATTTTTCCATAAGTTTTTCATCATTCTCGGCTGCAGATTCAATTAATTTACTTCTTAAATCTTCGGCTTGAGCTTTAAATTCAGCAGGAATATCAAGTATTTCGGCTTTACCATTATCACTTGAATATTTAAGCATTTTCATTTTTAAAACATCAATAATTGAATTAAAGCTTGAACCTGTTGAAACAGGAAATTGCATTAAACTTACTTTATTTCCATACAATGCTTTTAAACCTTCGATTGCTTTTTCAAAATTTGTTTTATCGTGATCAATTTGATTAATTACTATTACTAAAGGTTTTTCGAAATTTTCGACATAACGTGTTTGGATTTGTGTGCCTACTTCTACTCCATTTTGTGCATTTATAAGCATTATAGCCATATCTGCAACTTTAAACGACGAAAATATTGTATTGTTAAAATCGTCAAATCCTGGAGTGTCTAAAATATTTATTTTCTTTTCTAGATATTCTGTTTGCAGTAAAGATGAAAAAATAGAACATCCATTATGTTGTTCTATTTCTGAATAATCTGACACTGTGTTTTTATTTAACACATCACCTTTTCTATTAATTGTTCCACCTTCTAAAAGTACTGCCTCGGCTAATGAAGTCTTTCCTGACGAAGA
>JAVHRJ010000230.1:0-4528 GCA_036171595.1 Bacteroidales bacterium | reverse complement strand
TGATATTTTAATTGTTGTGAGCGAGCATTTCCTTTGTATTTTAATTTCATAGCTTTTGCCCAAATAATACGTGCTACACGACCAATAACAGAAAACTCAATATCAATACCGTTTGAGAAAAAGAACGATAAGTTGGGTGCAAATTTATCAATATCCATTCCTCTTGATAAATAATACTCTACATAGGTAAATCCGTTTGAAAGTGTAAATGCTAATTGGGAAATTGGATTTGCACCAGCTTCGGCAATATGATAACCCGATATTGAAACCGAATAAAAATTGCGTATATTGTTATTTATAAAATACTCTTGAACATCGCCCATTAATTTTAACGAAAAATCGGTCGAGAAAATACAGGTATTTTGTCCTTGGTCTTCTTTCAAAATATCTGCCTGTACGGTACCCCTCACAATTGAAATTGTTTCGGTTTTAATTTTTTCGTAAACATCTTTTGGTAAAACTTGGTCGCCGGTAACGCCAAGTAGCATTAGTCCTAAGCCATTATTGCCCTCGGGTAATTCTCCCTGATATTTTGGACGAGTTGTTCCCTTTTTTTTATAAATAGCTTCTATTTTTTTATTTATTTCTGAAGTTAAATTATTTTCTATTATATATTTTTCACATTGTTGGTCAATTGCGGCATTCATAAAATACGCTACCATAATTGGTGCAGGACCATTTATTGTCATTGAAACTGAAGTCATTTGATTTGCTAAATCAAAACCAGAATATAATTTTTTTGCGTCATCTAAACAACAAATAGAAACACCCGAATTACCAATTTTTCCATAAATATCTGGACGAGTATGAGGATCGTTACCGTATAATGTTACCGAATCGAAAGCAGTAGAAAGTCTTTTTGCACATAATCCGTGCGAAACGTAATGAAATCTTTTGTTTGTTCGCTCTGGGCCACCTTCACCAGCAAACATTCTAGTTGGGTCTTCGCCTTCGCGTTTAAAAGGAAATACACCACCAGCATAAGGAAATTCACCAGGTACATTTTCTTTTAAATTCCATTTTAAAATATCGCCCCATGCTTTGTATTTTGGCATGGATATTTTTGGAATTATTGTATGTGATAGAGTTTCGGTATGTGTTTTAATTTTAATTTCTTTATCGCGAACTTTAAAAATATAATATTCTTGTTTGTATGAATCAACTTTTTTTGCCCATCCTTCAATTATTTTCTGATTGTTTTTTTCTAAATTTTCATTTATTTCAATATATAATTCTTCGAGAGTTTTTAATAACGTTTCGTCTTTTTTTGAATTTTTTATTGTGTCTATTGTTATTCTTAAACTATAAAGTTTTTGGGCAATTTCTGCTTGTTCTTCAGTTTTTAAATTATAACCTCTTATTGTATCTGTTATTTCTGATAAATATCTAATTCTGTGAGGTGGAATTATATAAATTTTTTCGGGAATTTCATTTGTATTGTGTGATGTTATATTAAAATGCACACCAAATATTTCATTTGCTTTTTCGATTATTGCTCTAAAAAGCTGGTTTACACCTGGGTCGTTAAATTGTGATGCAATAGTTCCATAAACTGGCATTTCGTCAACTTCTTTTTCAAAAAGTTTGTGGTTGCGTTGGTATTGTTTTTTTACATCGCGTAATGCATCTAATCCGCCACGCTTATCAAATTTATTAAGCGATATTATATCTGCAAAATCGAGCATGTCAATTTTTTCGAGTTGCGATGCTGCTCCATATTCTGGTGTCATTACATATAACGACATATTGCTATGGTCAATAATTTCGGTATCCGATTGACCAATTCCAGATGTTTCAAGAATAATTAAATTAAAACCAGCAACTTTTAAAATATTTATTGCATCTTTTATATATTTCGAAAGAGCTAAATTTGATTGACGTGTTGCCATTGAACGCATATAAACTCTTGGGTTTACAATTGAGTTCATCCTAATTCTATCTCCTAATAAAGCACCACCAGATTTTCTTTTTGAAGGATCGACACAAATTATTGCAATTTGTTTTTCGGGAAATTCAGCTAAAAATCTTCTTACAAATTCATCAACTAAAGATGATTTTCCTGAACCGCCTGTACCGGTTATTCCTAAAACTGGAATATTAATTTTTGTTGCAAGTTCATTTATTCCTTTAATATTTGATTTTATGTCATCGGGATAATTCTCAACTGCTGAGATTAATTTTGCAATAGCGTGATGGTTTTTTTTCTTTATATCATTTAAATTTATTTTCACGTTTTTCCCACATGCAAAATCCGATTTTTTGAGCAAATCGTTAATCATTCCTTGTAAGCCCATTGCTCTGCCATCATCTGGTGAATATATTCTTGAAATACCATATTCTTGTAACTCTTTTATTTCTTCGGGAAGGATAACGCCACCGCCACCACCAAAAATTTTAATATGCCCACAGTCCCTTTCTTTAAATAAATCATACATGTATTTAAAAAATTCCATGTGTCCGCCTTGATATGACGTAATTGCCACTGCTTGAACATCTTCTTGTATTGCACAATCAACTATTTCTTGTACAGAAATATTATGTCCTAAATGAATTACTTCAGCTCCTGTTGATTGAATTACTCTACGCATTACATTTATTGTTGCGTCATGTCCATCAAAAAGCGATGCAGCTGTTACAATTCTAATATGGTTTTTTGGCTTATATATTTCTAAATCTTGCATAATTTTTCTTTTTTATTAGCGACTTCAAAAGTCAGAAAAATTTTAGAAAAATAAAATGTATTATTAAACTAAAATATAAATTGTCACAGATTGCACAAATGTTAGTAGAATTAAAATTTATTTTATTTTCGTATAAAAATGATTTATTTTTTTGTTTTTTATCTTTTGTTTGACTCCAAAGGAGTCATAAGTTTATAGATTAACCAGTTTGTTATAAACATTCGACCCTTTCGGGGTCGCACATCATTCATTTTTATTTTTTTTGCTTTAAATCTTATAAATTGTCATAATAGTTTTTAAAACATGTTTTAAAACATTGTTGGTAAATCGTTAAATAACAGGCATTTAAAATAAAACAAAATAAAATATCATATAAATTAACTTTATTTATATTAACCTATTTACATAATTTATATATTTAACTTTTAAATCAAAATTTATTAATGATATGGAATTTAAGATTTTAAAATTAGAGATTACCAATAAAATAGCATTGGTAACTGTTAGTCGCCCACAAGCTTTAAATGCTTTAAATTCAGATTTTTTTGCTGAGATGGACGAAATGATAAATCAAATATCGGCAAATAAAGAAGTTAGGGCAATGGTTATTACTGGCGAAGGTAAAGCATTTGTTGCTGGAGCCGATATAGCTGAAATGTCGAATATGAATAGTGAACAAGGAGCTGCTTTTTCGAAAAAAGGGCAAGCTGTTTTTTATCGTTTTGGCAATATGGAAATTCCTGTAATTGCTGCTGTTAATGGATTTGCTTTAGGTGGTGGTTGTGAACTTGCAATGAGTTGCGATATTAGAATTGCTAGTACATTTGCAAAATTTGGACAACCAGAAGTTAATCTCGGTCTTATTCCTGGATATGCTGGAACACAAAGATTGCCAAGATTTATTGGCTTGTCAAATGCACTGTATTTGCTTATGACAGCAGATATAATTAATGCAGAAGAAGCATTTCGTTTAGGATTAGTTCAAAAAGTTGTTGAACCTGAAAAACTTATTGAAGAAGCAATAAATGTTGCAAATAAAATTGCATCAAAAGGAAAAATTGCAATTAAAATGGTAAAAGAAGTTGCAATAAAAGGTTCTATGCTCGATTTTAATTCGGCAAGTGAACTCGAAGCAAAAGAATTTGGAAAACTTTTTGGCACTGTTGAAACGAATGAAGGAATGAATGCTTTTTTAGAAAAACGGAAACCAAATTGGTAGATATAAAATTCTAAAAAAAAATAACAAAAATCAAACAATAAGAAGAAATAATTAAATTACAAAAATTGACAATTAAATGACAATTGAAGCAAACAAAAAACCTTATGATTTGGAAGAAAGAACTTTTCAGTTTGCAAAAGTTGTTGCATTATTTGTTAAAAAAATATCTCAAAATGTTTCAAATACAGAATACTCAAAGCAAGTTGTTAGATCTTCGGGTTCTGTTGGGGCAAATTATATTGAAGCAAATGAATGTTTAGGCAAGAAAGATTTTTTAATGAGAGTTAAAATATCAAGAAAAGAAGCAAAAGAATCTTCGTTTTGGTTACGATTAATAATTGAAACTAATGATGAAAAAATAACTAAAGAAGGAATGCTTTTATTTAAAGAATCAGAAGAATTAAAAAAAATATTTTCTTCTATTATTGTAAAATCTCAATGACTAATTTGTTTTTTGTTTTATTTGAAAAATTGAAATTTATTTGTAATTTGTATTTTGAACTTTGAGTTTTATCTTTTTGTAGTTTGTTTGAAATTTGTCTTTTGAATTTTGTTATTTATTTGTTGCTTGTATTTTGAACTTTGAGTTTTATCTTTTTGTAGTTTGTTTGAAATTTGTCTTTTGAAC
>JAVHRJ010000229.1:0-4563 GCA_036171595.1 Bacteroidales bacterium | reverse complement strand
ATGGATGTGGCAATGGTGATTTGTGTTTTTATCTTTCACTCCGTTTTGGTTGTAAGTGTATTGGCATCGATTACGCTAAAACTGCAATAGAAATAGCAAAAAACAATCTTGCTAAATATAAAAAAAATTTCCCAAAAGCAAAAATAAAATTTTATAATTGTAATAATGACAATTTACTGAACCTTAAAAATATTAATACCGTATATATGACCGATGTTATTGAACATATGTATGATCATGAAATAAAACATGTTCTAAAAACATTTAAAACATGGAACAAAAATATTAATGTTGTTATTCATACCGACAACAACACCTATCTTCGATATATAAATCCGCTAGTTTATATGTTTCAATGGTTTTTAAACCCCAATAATAGACTCAATATGATTCAAAACAAACATTTAACTAGTATCATGCACATCAACCTTACTACCCCAAAATTATTAACTATAAAAATGAAAAAATGGAAATACAATCTAAAAAAAAATTCATTTCCAAGTTTAACGCCAACCGTTATCAAGAAGCAAACTGGTATCAATAATTTGCCCCCAATAATTATTAACATTATTCTATTTATTCTTAAACAAACAACTATCTTCTACCCCAGCTTCTACGCAATTTATTCTCCCGTTACTGACACAGACAATTGAAGCAAAGCTTCATTGGCGGATTTATTACTAGGATCTAATTCCAAAACTTTCTTCATGCTTGTTTTAGCACCTTCAATGTCACCTATACGAATCTGAACTAAACCCATAATAAACCATGATTGTGAATTATTGATATTAAATTTTAACAACGTATTGGCATCCTGAACTGCACGATTATAATTCTTTTCCATTAAGTCAATTTGTACCAAAGACATATAAGTTTGAAATAAATTTGGATTAATTTTAATTGCAATCTCATAACTTTCACGCGCCAAATCTAATCGACCTAACTTATAAAAAATATTTGCTCGATTATGAAAAGCATCAGCATAATTTGGTTTTACTATCGTAGATTGAGTAAACCCTTTTATTGCGTTAGGATAGTCCTTTAACTTATCATAATCATCACCTATATTATTCCAAGCATTATGTGAATTTGGAGATACCTGACATGCAGCGACCCACAAATTATGATTTGTCTGCCAGTCAATATTTCGTAGATAAGTTCTAACTATTAACAAAACAAACAATGAAATAAATAATGTCAGAGGAATTAACTTCAAGTATTTTGATAAATCGTACAATAAATACGCTAAAAACAAAGAAAATCCGAATGACCCCAAAAAAATGTAGCGTTCCGCAACCAACCAACTAACTTTAATCGGAGCCATTGACGGAGCCGAAGCTACAAATATAAAGGCTAACGCAAAAAAATATTTTTTATTTTTAAAATAAAAGTAAACCGACATTGTCAAATAAGACAAAAAGATAGACCAATTAAGCCAATTGGGAAAAATATACATGGTATGGTACAAAGTTAAATCAATCGGAAACCACAATAATTGTAAATACTTTGATATTGCAGTTGGATACTGGAAAAAAGGGTCATAAAACAAGCTATCAGAAACATTTGTGCCAGAATTTACAGCTGTTATTCTAACCAAAATCGCTGGCCATGCCAAAAAAACTACCATAACCAAAAAAATAATTCCAACTAAAATAACTTTTAACCACGGAGTTTTTACTTTGTTTTTCCAATCATAGGACAAAGCATAAACAATTGCGATAAAAACAAATGATAGAAATCTCATTTTATCTATCAACAAACCCACAATGACAGATAAAATTAATAACCAAACATATTTCTTATTTCCCGTTTTTAATAATAAAATTAGAAATATCATCGAAATCAAAAAAGATATTGCCAAAAATAAATATGGTTTACCTGAAATCCACGATACTGCCTCAACATGTACAGGCATAATTGCAAAAAATAAAGTTGTAATTTGACTTACAATTTTATTTTCAGAAAGTAAGAACCCAAAAACAAATATTAAAATTATCGTCACTAAGTACAAAAATAAATTAAAGACATGAAATGGAAACGAATTTGTCAATCCAAATAATTTATAAATAAAGTAATTTGATAGAGAAATAAACGAACTTTGAAAAGATAAACCAAAATTATCAATTAATGGATTATTTGGTATGGTTGCGTAATCATCAGAAACAAAATTACCACTCAAAGAATTCGAATAAAGAAATATAATTCCAAAACATAAACACACTAAAAACTTCCAATTCTCTTTTAATAAATTTAAAATTGCAAATTTCCCATATTCATTTTCATCTGTACTAGTATTCTGTAAAGAATACAAACTTTTTATTTTTTTAACTCTTTTTTGTGACATATTCCATTTTAGCAAAAACTTTGGCTAGTTTATCCTCGCTGTGTCTTAATCTCAAATTTACTTCATCAATTGTTGCAACATCTGCCAATGTTACCAAATTTTTACCATTTGAATTAAATCTAATTGGCATTGAATGTTCACACCTGTACGATTCCAAGACCTTATCCAAAGTATTTTTAGATAGTTTCTTTAAATCAGCCATAATAATTTCATCAAAATCAAATTTAGCATAACGATTAATAACCGCGACATAATCATCTTGATCAAAATTATCAGTTTCATTACAAGACGACATAATATTTGCCACCAAAACTTTTTTAGCTTTAGATTTTTCAAGTGCTTCCTTCATTCCTTTTGGTAAAAAATTTGTCAACAGAGACCCAAACAAACTGCCAGGGCTAATAATAATCAAATTAGCATCCTTGATTACTCTCAAGGCCTCAGGAGTCGCCTCAATTACGTTTGAGAGCCACACATCTTGGACTGTATCCAACGACATTCGCTGATCATCCAAGTTATGTTCACCAATATATTTACGTCCACTTTTTGTCACAAAACAGACATCAGCCGGTAAAGTCGACACAGGGATTACTTGGCCTCGTAGTTCAGCTTGAGTTAACACCGAAAACATACTGTCAACCTTGGACAAATCACCAGCCCGTTCCGACATAAATTGAAAAAACATATTTCCAAAATTTCTACCCCGACCATCACGATACTTAAGCATATCTTGCCAATATTTTTTTTGTTCTCCATCACTCCACAGAGACATTAGAGATCTCCAATAGTCAGAAAATGCCAAAACCAACCCCCGTTCATCGGTTCGTATTCTCCCCGAATCCCCACCACTATCAAATGTGGTTACAATCGAATTAATATCATCAAAACCCGCTCGTATCAAAGCTTGATTAACAATCGGCATTCCTGATCCACCACCTATTGTGACTATCATAACGCTAGTATACTACGATATGGGATTATTTAGATTAATTTTAGCAATATCTGTACTAATTGCCCATTCTACGCCAATATTTGGTAATACCTTAGTCGGGGGTAGGGTAGCAGTCGAAAGTTTTTTTATGATTTCCGGTTTTTATATGACATTAATTTTGTCGACCAAATATCAAGCAAATTTAAAAGCATTTTATAAAAATAGATTTTTAAAATTATTTCCTATTTATTGGTTTTTTACTCTAGCCGTAATCATTACTTCTTTTGTCACTACCGGTAAATTTACAATTTTCAAAGACTATATTATTTCACCGATTTCAAAAATTATTTTAATTTTCTTTAATATCAGCCCTTTATTTAATGACGTCACCAATTTTTTAGCCCTAAATTTAAATACTGGAAATTTATTTTTTACTACAGCTTTCAGAGATACTATCCCCGAAATTTGGAATTATTTAATTTTACCGCAAGGTTGGACTATTGGCCTTGAAATTTCATTTTATTTATTTGCTCCACTGCTAATAAAACAAAAAACAAAACCCTTGTTAATCATTTCTGCTATTAGTTTAACTGCTCGACTACTAGCGATTCAATTTTTGGGTCTTGCTCACGACCCGTGGAGATATCGCTTTTTCCCATTTGAAATAATATTTTTTATTGCAGGTATATTCGCGTATAGAATTTCTCTCTCTCGCTCCAAGGGTGCGAGAATAATAATCCCAGTTTTATTATTGTTTACATTATTTTTTCAATTCATACCCATTAATGCAAAACCTATGATTTTGTATTATATTATTGTATTTTTAGCTATTCCATCATTATTTAAATTAACAAAAAATAATAAATTTGACCGCTTTTTAGGTGAATTAAGTTACCCATTATATCTTTGTCATTTTCTTATAATTGATATTTTTGCCCAAACTATAAAGGTAAATCATCAATATCTAGGACTATATACATTAATATTATCCGTCCCTGTGGCTATTATTGCCTATTATATAATTCAAAAACCAATTGAAAAATTACGAACTACGTAGGACAGGGCCACGTATATGTTCCTTATACAACATTTTGGTTTATAATCAATAAAATAATGGAATTAACTAGAGAAATCAAAAATATTTTCAAATGGCATGAATTGTTGTGGCAAATGGTAGGGCGTGAGGTCAAGTCTCGATACAAACAATCAATTTTAGGCTATGCCTGGGTGATTTTAAATCCACTAGCTCAAATGTTAGTTATGTCTTTTGCCTTTTCTATTATTCTCC
>JAVHRJ010000228.1:0-4563 GCA_036171595.1 Bacteroidales bacterium | reverse complement strand
CGATGATTTGTTTAAAATTGTTGATTTGGCCGGATTGTTAATTGGTGGATTAGCTATTTTAGTAGGAGGTTTTGGAATTGCAAATATTATGTTTGTATCGGTAAAAGAACGCACTAAATTAATTGGTATTCAAAAATCGTTAGGAGCAAAAAATTATTTTATCTTAGTTCAATTTTTAACCGAGTCGGTTATGTTATCTTTATTTGGCGGAATTATTGGATTGCTTTTAGTTTACATTGGAACTATTTTTGGAACAAGAATGGCAGATATGGAATTTTCAATGAGTATAGGAAATGTTTTGTCGGGAGTATTAATATCAGTTGTTATAGGAATAGTTTCGGGGTTAGCACCAGCTTATTCTGCTTCAAAATTAAATCCCGTTGATGCAATAAATTCAAATTTCTAAAATAAAACCAAACTATGAAAAAATTATCATTATTAACAGTTGCAAATATATATTTTCCCGTCATTCCCGCGAAGGCGGGAATCTCCCAAAAAGAGTCTTGGAAGTTTTATCCGAAATATAAAAATTAGTATTGAGGTAATAAATTGATATCAGAATAAACTGCTTCGAATATGGGATTCCTGCCTACGCAGGAATGACGAACAAAAGAAATAAATGAATTACCTCAAAGTATCTAAAAAAAGTGACCAATGATTTTATAAATTTTCTTTAAAATAAAACCAATCTATGAAAAAATTATCATTATTAACAGTTGCAATCTTAATGTTTGCACAACTTTTTGCTATTGACGATCCTAAAACTATTAAAACTACTATTAAAAACATTACAGTTTTTCTTAGTGGAGCTCAAATATCAAGAGTGGGGTCAGCTTCAATTCCTTCAGGAAATAGTTTTATAATAATTAGAGATTTGCCTCAGGATTTAAATCCACAAAGCGTTCAGGTAAATGGTAAAGGCGACTTTACAATTATGTCTGTTGTACATCAAATAAATTATTTAAAAGAACAAGAAAAAACAAAAGAAATAATTGATTTAGAAGATACTTTAGAAAGTTTAAAAGATAAAATTGCTTTAGAAAATGGAATGTTATATGTTTATAACAACGAAGAAGGAATGATTCTTACCAATAAATCATTAGCAGGGCAGAATACTGGTGTGAGTATTGTTGCTTTAAAAGAAGCTAGTGATTTTTATAGAACACGTCTTACCGATATAAAAGTAAAACAGCTTGCAATAGCAAAAAAAGTTGCGAAGTATAATGAGAAAATTAATACTATTTTAAATCAGTTATCAAATCTAAATGCAAAAAAGAATATTCCAACCAGTGAAATATTGGTAATGGTAACTGCCGATCAACCTGTAAATGCAAATTTAACTGTAAGTTATATTGTTAATTCAGCAGGTTGGAATCCTTCGTACGATTTACGTGCAAAGGACATTAATAATCCTATTGAAATTGCTTATAAAGCTAATGTTTATCAAACAACCTGCGAAGATTGGGAAAAAGTTATTCTTACTTTATCAACCGCAAACCCATCGGTAAGTGGTACAAAACCAAATTTAAATCCATGGTATTTGAGCTTTTATGAGCCATATACTTACACTTATTCGAAGGAAAAAGGAAAAAGCTCAAAAGGTATTGCTATGAAAACTGAGGCTCCAGCTGAATTATCTGAAGATATAGTTAATAGTAACATTGCTGATGCTAAATCTGCAAGTTCATATACAACCGTAACAGAGAGCACAACAAATATTGAATTTGAAATTTCGAAACCTTATGATATTCCTGCAAATGGTAAAGCATATACTGTTGAAATGACTAAAACAACTTTGCCTGCAACTTACGAATATTACGCCGCTCCAAAACTCGATAAAGATGCCTTTTTACTTGCAAAAGTTACAGGGTGGGAGAGTTTAAACATGCTACCAGGTAATATTTTTTTGTATTTTGAAGGAACTTATATTGGACAATCGTATTTTGATACACGCAGTTTAACCGATACACTTGATTTATCACTTGGATGTGATAAAAATATAGTTATTAAACGCGAAAAAATGAAAGATTTTGCAAGCCGTAAACTTGTTGGATTAAATCAAAGAGATACACGTGGTTTCGAAATTTCTGTTCGTAACAAAAAGAATCAACCTATAACTATTGTTATTGAAGACCAATTGCCGATTTCAACAAATAAAGATATTGAAATTGAAAGAATTGATATTTCTAATGCAAAAGTTAAAGAAGAAAGTGCTTTATTAACTTGGAAGTTAGATTTAAAACCATCCGAAACAAAGAAAATGAAACTTGTTTATGCTGTAAAATATCCAAAAGATAAAACAGTTATTTTGGAGTAGAAAAACGTTATTTCTTACCAGGTTGCATTATTTTTCTTTATATCTTTCTATAAAAATAGTGCAAGCGTTAATCCCAGATTTTTCATATTGTTTATAATATTCGGTAGTTTTGTTTAAAACATCATCTCCGTTTTTATTTAATGAGATTAAATTGTTTTTAGTATAATAACTTTTTTCATTGTCGTTATTGTGGTAATTAATCTCAGAATAGATTAAATGTTTATTATAAAAATACCAATCTGCCGATTTTATTTTATTTCCTGAATCGCGAATTTGGACTAATACAAGCATTTTATCATTTTTATAAGCAGTTTCAATGAAATTCGTATTAGTGTTTTTTAATAAACTGTCAGTCAGGCTAGTAAATTTTTTATAACTATTTATATTGCTTTTTATGTCAAGAACTATTTTATCAATTTCAGAAATTTGTTGCTTTTCAGTTTGAGCGAAAATTCCTTGAATTAAAGCCAAACATGTTAAAATTACTACTAATAAATTTTTCATTTTAATTGTCTTAAAAATTTAGAAATATTATTATATAACGTTATTGTATTTTAAATTGTTGCACCTAATTATATTCTCACTCCAATAATGCAGATATCATCAACTTGTTCGCGCGATCCTTTCCAATCTTCGATAGCTTTATCAAGCATATTTTTTTGAGTATGCATATCGAATTGTTGTATTGATAATAAAAATTCCTTAAATGGTTTATATTTATATTTTTTGCCTTTGGTACCGCCAAACTGGTCGGGAAATCCATCAGAAAAAATATAAATAGAGTCGCCTTGCATTAATTTAATAGAATGATTAATAAAATTTTCTCTATTAATATATGCACCTATTGGTTGACGATTAGCTTTAATTTCATATAAAACAGAAGTTTCGTTTTCTAAAATATTTTCATCTATAGTAATAGCATCAGATTTTATATTATCCTTACTTCTTACAATATAAACCGGATTGTTAGCACCAGCATACTCTAAAGTATTTTTTTCGTAATTTAAAGCACATAAAGCTATATCCATTCCGTCTTTAACTTCTTTACCTTCGCTATTATGTAAAGTTTGTTCAACTAATTCGTTTAGTTTATCTAATATTTCGCTTGGTTTAATAAGTTTATTTTCGTTAATTGCCTGATTTAGATTATTATATCCAACAATACTCATAAATGCACCAGGAACACCATGTCCAGTACAATCTACAACAGCAAAAAGAACAATGTTTTGTTTTACAGCCATCCAATAAAAATCGCCCGAAACAATATCCTTGGGTTTAAATAAGACAAAAGATTTTTCGATACTTTCTTTTACTACTTTATGTGGAGGTAAAATGGCTTCTTGAATACGTTTAGCATAATTTATACTTGCCAAAATATCACGGTTTTTAGTTTCAATTTCTGCTTTTTGCATTAATATTTCTTCATTTTGTAATGATAGCATATTGTTTGCGGCTTTTTTTTGTCTGTAACCTCTGTAAACAACAATAGCAAAAACAGAAAGCAATAACAAGCCAATAATAATTGCAAATAATTGAGTTGATTGTTGTTTAATTTTTAAATCGTCTTTTTGTTTTTGAGTATTTAATAATAAAATTTCTCTTTCTCTTTTATCGGCATTATATTGCTCTTGAAGTTGTGAAAGCACTTTACTATTTTCTTCGTTCATAATGCTATCTTTATATGCTAAGTATTTTTGTTGTGCAATATATGCTTCTTTATAATTGCCTATATTTTCATTAATTTCGGCTAAAACAAAATATGCACTTTTAGAACCTTCGCGGTAACCAATTTCTTTAGATATATCAATTGGCTTATTTATTGTCATTAGGGCTTTTTCGTAGTTTTTTTTCTCTTGGTATAAAACACTTAAATTAATGTAAGTATTTACCAAACTCCATTTATCGCCTAATTCTTCGCTTAATTTTATTGATTTTAAGTAATAATCTTCAGTAATTTTAAAATCATTTTTATGTGATGCCATATTGCCTAAATTTGTATAGCATTGAGCTATACCATATTTATTTCCTATTTGCTCATGAATTTTTAATGATTGTTTAAAATAAACAGTAGCAGTATCGTACATTTTGTTATTATCATAAATTAAACCTATATTATTAAGTGTACTTGCCATTCCCATTTTATTGTCAAGCTCTTCAACTAATTTCAAGGTTTTAACAAAATATTCCATTGCTTTATCAAAGTGATTTTGATAATAATATATTAAGCCAACGTTATTAATGCATGA
>JAVHRJ010000227.1:0-4573 GCA_036171595.1 Bacteroidales bacterium | reverse complement strand
AATGTGCTTGCAAATGCGCTGGTAATCCTTGATACACACCGAAGTCCAATTACACCCAGTTCGTAACACACCGAAGTCCAATTACACCAAGTTCGTAACACACCGAAGGCCAATTACCCGCAGGCCGTAATACTTAGAAGTCCTATTACCCGTAGTTCGTAACACTTATAAGTCTTATTACCCGAAGTATACTTAGACTTGTTGCACCAAGGTCGTAATACATAGTTCGTAAAAAAACAACGGGCGCATTTTTTTTTAAAGTCCAACCATAGGAAACTAAAACCACTATGAACAAAGGTCATAACACACAGTACGAAAGTTTAAACAACGGTCGTGTTTTTTGCTGCGTGCTAAAAAGTCCCACTCCAATAATTATTAACTAAATAATAGAATTAGAAAGATATTTTTTTCTTATTTTATCAATTGCTTGGTTTGTCAATACTATAGAGGAAATATGGTAATTATACAAATTCGCATTTTGATTTTTTTCTAACCCCATTTTAAGCGAAATAAGTTGGGTCTCAAGTTTTGAAATATAAAATCTATTTATTCTATTAACTATAAAATATTTTTTTTCAATATTAATATCTGATTTATCAATGTCTTCGATTAATGCTCTTAAATCTTCGAGAATGAATGAAATGTCACTTAAAATGCCTGTAAAATTATGGCTTATTGCAAATTCCATCTTTGAAATAAAATTAATTAATGCTTCTGAACCACTGTATGTCACACTAACATAATTGCTGAGTTGATAGCTTTCTACATTCGTAAATTTCAATGTTGAATATTCATTTTGAATATCATTAAAAAGACGAACGAAAGTGTCATAACTCCATTGCGACTGAATTAATTTATTTGCTTTTATCTGTTCAGTAAATGATAAATAAATTAGGAGCGCACCCAAAAGACTTGTAATAGGTGCGGTAATTCCACCAATTATGTCCCCAATTTCTCCACTTTTTTCTGCAATGTTAAAACAATGCAAAAATGCTGGTCTTGTAAAGGCCCAAACAGAAAAAAACAATAGTATAATGCCGACAAGAAAAAATATTATAATATTTTTGGGCTTTTGTAAATTCATATTGCTTGGACAAATGTTAGATATTAAATATTTGCACGTTCTTAAAAATGTCTTGCAGCACGAACGTGTAATAGGGAGTTTTTATTCCCACCTACTCCGCTACCTTGCCCTATTGTTACTTCATATGCTCCATTAGAAGCGCCTTCGGAAGAACTAAAGTATCTTGTGCCAAAAATAAAGCTCGTGGAATATAACTGTTGATTTTGTCCCATATTATATAGTTGGTCCATTGATGGTAAAAACCAATCGTTATATCCATTGAGTGTTAGAGTGTCACATAAATATGCCGCATAATTTCCGGCTCCAAAATAATTGACAATATAAGTTGTGTTAGATTGTCCTAAATCATTTATAAAACTGGTTGTACCATATTGGGGTGGGTTTTGAAAAATAAAGGTTGTTCCTGCACCCATACCCCATTTTATTCCTGCGCTTTGGTCATTAGCGGCAGAAATGAAACCGTGTTGGCCGGATGCATCTATATAGAATACAATTCCCCCACCATAATTTGCGCCTATTGTGGTTATAGGGCAAGCCGCGCATGGGCCACCACAGTCTATGCCTGTTTCTCCTTGATTTTGAATTCCATCACTACAGGTTGCTGTTGCTGTTGCTGTAGGTGTTGGCGTTGTTTCTTTTTTCTTACAACTAACTATTTGAAAAATGCCAATGAGCAATGTCATAAAGAAAATTGATGCAAATAATTTTGATGATTTTTTCATATGGTGTTGTTTATGATTTTTCCTACTCATAAGGCTTTTCGGTGTCGCCCCTTTTTTATTGTGGTTTTTGGTCTCCACTTTTATTTATTTGTCTTGTCAACAAGCAAGTCGTATTTTTTTTGCCATTTTTTTAATTTAATTGGGTCGTTCATTTCTTCTTTAAATATTGCTGCTGCATTTTTTAATGTATCAAGTGAATAAAAAATTTGTTTCGATACACTAAGTTGAAATTTAGCTTTATTTTCATTCTCAAGGAGCATTTTAATTGTAATTAAATTATTGGGGTTGATAAATTTGTTATTCTTAAAACAAGTATAAAGACTTTCATTCTTAAAATCATTTAATTGATTTACGTTTTCTAAATTATTTATCAATCTATTAAATATTTCTGATTGGACTGACGAATTTTCTGTGAACAACATTATGGCGGCAAATTCTGATGATATTGATTTTTTTATTTTTGATAGATGGTCTACAAAACCGTTGTCATATAAATATTTATCATCTATTTTCGTTCCATTATAATAATCAATAATTGCTTTAAATATTATATGAGATTTACCACATTCTTCAATGGCAAATTGAAATAAAGTATATGACCTTGAAATAAACCCTTTATCTTTTAATATTTCGGCTTCATCAATTAAACTTTTAGCATTAGCTATACATAAACAATAACCTTTTTCTAACTCTTTGTCGTCAATTATATTTTTCGATGTTTGTTGTTTCATATTTGCAATATTATTGAATTACTATTTTTTTGTTCGCTATATTTTTCATTTCGTCAATTACCTGAACAAAATAAATCCCATTAGCCATTTCTCCTTTTTCTAAAACTAATTCTTTCCCAGTAAATGTTTGAACTTTTATTACATTGCCTAATAAATCAAATACTTTTATAACTATACCCCTTTGCTCTTCTTCAAATGAAATAATTGTTTGGTTCGTAAAAGGATTTGGAGAAAAATTAAATCCTATTTCAATATTTTGCTCATTAATGCCAATAGCAAGTCCCATTTTAAATATTGTGCCCTGTGAAAATTGACCACCAAAAGAAGTCATACCATAGAAATAATTACCATCAGAATTTAGCGAGCCAATTGGATTAGAACCTTGATTGTTGATTGAACTCATAAAATCATTTAGTTTAAAATACCCTGTACCATCAGGTTTTATTTTAAAAATAACTCCATTATTATTTATGCCACCATAATAGGTCATTCCGTAAAGAAAAGTTCCATAAGAAATAAGAGAACCCCAAGGATTAAGTCCGTTTGTGCCAACAAAATCGGTCAGTTTAGAAAAGCCGGTTCCATCGAATTTTATTTTAAATAGCACTCCACACCCAAAAGACCCACAAGAAGACCCCGTACCTCCATTAAGTGTCATTCCGTATAGATAGGTTCCGTCAGAAATAAGTGAACCGAAAGGTCTACGACCATTTGCAGTACCTGAAAAATCAAGAAGTTTAGAAAATCCGGTTCCATCGGGCTTTACTTTAAAGATAACTCCATAACCGTTTGTTCCACCTGAAGATGTCATTCCATATAGGTATGTTCCATCAGAAATTAGTGAGTTACCGGGATTGCTTCCATGCGCTATACCTGAAAAATCTAAAATTTTAGAATAAGCCGTTCCATCGGGCTTTATTTTAAAAATAACTCCGAGGTTGTTTACGCCTCCACTATTTGTCATGCCATATAAATATGTTCCGTCTGAAATAAATGAGCCGCCAGGATTGTTTCCGTTTGTAGTGCCATCAAAATCAAGCAACTTGGAATAACCAGAGCCATCTGGCTTTATTTTAAAAATTGTTCCCATATTATTTATGCCACCACTTCCAGTAGATCCGTATAGATAGGTTCCGTCAGATATAAAAGAACCTCTTGGACTTTTACCATCTGTAGTTCCTGAAAAATTAAGTAGAATAGAATATTCTGTCCCGTCAGGTTTTACTTTAAATATAGTTCCACACCCACTTGGGCAGGGTGTTAAACCACCTTCTGAGGTCATTCCATATAGAAATGTCCCATCAAAGAATAAGTCACCATTAGGGCGAGCTCCGCCATCATAAGAGTTGCTTAATCCGGGAAAAGCGTGTAACATCGTGTATTGTGCTTTTGAATTTAGCGTAAATGCCAATAGTATTGTAATTATAATTTTAGCTTTCATTTTGGTTTTTATTAATTTATTGTTTTAAAATTGTCAAAATGCACTAACTATATTAAAGGGTGATTCATCATTTCCTTCTTAATAAATTCACCAAATTCATTGCAACAAGTTTCGTAATCAATTTGATAATTAGTTGCAACAAAACAATTAAAAATTCTTTTTTGTGTGCCAATGCAAGTTTTATTTTGACAAATAAAATCATTGTGCATAATATCAGCTAAGTGTTGTCTATTATTTAATTTTCGTTGATGTTCCTTTTGTTCTTCTGCCGTCATTATTTCAATTTATTGGTAATGTTGTAATTGTTATTGATTCTGTTGTAAGAATCTATATTATTCTTTCAAAGTGTCCTTTTATACAAATTCATATCCCAAATAGTCGCAACATTAGTTGAGCGTCGGGGCAAAAACAAATGTGGTGCAACGGTGTCGGCTTGTGGGTTGGGGTTGCACCTCTTTTGTTTTTGCTGAAGCGTTGGCTTTTTCATTTTTTGTCTGTCCGTTTTTTTCACAAGTTCGTCATTTTTTTTACAATGACCGCTAACGGCAAGCTAAATGATGAAGCCGACTTCGTAAGCAAAATTATAAAATTACAA
>JAVHRJ010000226.1:0-4598 GCA_036171595.1 Bacteroidales bacterium | reverse complement strand
CTAATTAACACAGCTGGGTCTTTTCGTAACGAATCGTCTGCTAATTGTTTATAACCATGCCTAAATTCGCCACGAGGTCTGAATTCACCGGTTAGTGAAAATTGTGCCAAGCTATTTAAGCTAAAAATAGCAATAATTATTGTTAACAAAAATACATTTTTCATAATGTTTATTTTTTTTATTTAATTATTTGTAATTCGTAATTATTTACCCGTAATTTATTAATTAAAAGCTCCTTTTAAATATGATTTAGTTCTATCTTCTTTTGGATTATTAAAAAATTCTTCGGCTGTGCCACATTCAACAACTTCGCCAAGGTACATAAATATTACATAATCTGCAACTCTTCTGGCTTGTCTTAAAATGTGTGTTACCATTACTATTGTATATTGTTTTTTTAGTTCAATAAATTTTTGTTCAATAGTTTGACTTGAAATTGGGTCGAGTGCTGAAGTTGGTTCGTCGGCTAAAATAATTTCGGGGTCAACTGCTAGTCCACGTGCTAAGCATAAGCGTTGTTGTTGACCAATGCTTAATCGCGATGCGGGGCTATGCAAACGATCTTTTACTTCGTCCCATAAATTTACTTGTTTTAAATTGTTTTCAACACGTTTAGCAATAGTGTTTTTGTCTGAAATGTTTGAAATTCTTAATCCATAAGCAATATTTTTATATATTGACATAGGTAGAGGATATGGACGTTGAGCAAGCAATCCCATTTTTTTGCGTATTGTTGTAACATCTTGTTTTGAATCTAAAATATTTTCGTTATCAATAATTATTTCCCCACTTACTTTAACGTCTTCGTATAAGTCGGTTAAACGATTTAAACTTTTAAGTAAAGTTGTTTTACCACAACCAGATGGGCCTAAAATTATTGTGATTTTATTCTCGGGAATTTGAACATTAATATTTTTTAATATTTGTTGTTTTCCGATAAATAAATCGAGGTTTTTAATGTTGATTTTTGATGTCATATTAGAATTTAATTCTATGTTTGTTATATTTTGCTGATACAATCCTTGAAATAACTGAAATTATTAATATAATAACTGTTAATATTAGTGCTGAAGAATACGCTCTGCTTCTAACTTCTTCGATAGGGGAACCTAATTGAAAAAATATTGCCAATGGTAATGTTGCAGTAGGTTGCATTATTGATGTAGGAATATGATCGGTATATCCTGTTGTAAATAACACAGATGCAGCATCGCCAATTGCTCGGCCAAACGAAAGTAAAATAGCTGTAGCTAAACCAGGAATAGTTTGGCGAAGAAATACTCTGAAAGCGGTTTCTGACCTTGTGGAGCCAAGTGATAATGAGGCTTCAAATAAACCAAAGGGAACGGTTTTTAAAACTTCATCTAAAGCCCTAACCATTATTGGTAAAATAAATATGCTTACTGTTATAACACCTGCCAATAATGAGGTTTTTATTCCAAGCATTACCATAATTGTAAAACCAAATGCACCATAAACTATTGAAGGAATACCCCATAATATATCAAGAAAAAACCTTATGCCATTAACAAATTTATTGTATTTTTTTAAATATACGTTCATGAAAAGTGCAATTGGAATTCCGAATAGCATTGCAAGTATTGTTGCTCCAATTGATAAATATAATGAACCAATTATTGCATTTAATATTCCACCTTCTTTTCCGAAATAAAATCCGCCTTTAGGACTTTGCGAAATCATTTCCCACGACAATGAGGGTAATCCTTTGTAAAATATGCTAAAAACAATTAAAAAAAGCGATAAAGTAATAAAGGTAACCGATAAATACATTAATGCTTTAAATATTATTTCTTCGGTTTTTTTTAATTTCATATTATTGATTTTTTTCGGATTTTATTATTGCCATTCGTGATAAAAAATTAAATAATAACACTATGCAAAATAATATTAAAGCTGCAAACATTAATGCAGAATCGTACATTGGAATAGAAAGCATTTCGCCATAATTATTTGCAATTAAAGCGGGTAGGGGATAGCCAGAATCGAAAACCGATGTAGGATTTTTTACAACATTGCCAACAACCATTAAAACGGCAATTGTTTCGCCAAAAGCTCTTGCAACACCTAATCCTGTTGCTGAAATTATTCCAGGATATGCTTTTTTTAACAATATATACTTTATTGTTTGCCACTTTGTTGCGCCAACTGAAAGCGAAGCTTCAGATAGTTCTTCTGGTATAGTTCTAAAAACTTCAATTAAAATGTTAAGAATAAAAGGAATTATCATTATTGATAATACTATTGCTCCTGCAAGAATTGTGTAGCCCGAAGTTTGTAAACCAAAAAATGGTGCAACGGTTTTAGAAATAAATGGAACAACTATCAATACTCCCCATACACCATAAATTACCGATGGAAGTCCTGCTAGAATATCAATTATAGGATGCATTATTGATAAAATTCTTTTTTTTGCATATTGTGTTAAGTAAATTGCAGTAAGAATACAAACTGGAGCTGCAATAATAACTGATAGAAACGTTACCCACAACGAACTTGTAATAAATGGTAAAAATCCAAATTTCCCTTGTATTGGTTTCCATTCCGATTCTGTAAGTAAATCAAAAATGGATTGAGTTTGAAGTATTGGTAACGATTTTAAATATAGTCCAACTGCAAGTAATATCGGCATTAGTAATAGAATTACTAACGATATTACCATCCAAAAAATTGCGGTTTTATCTCTAAATTTGCGACTTAAAAATTTCATTGTGTTTTAGAATAATGTTATGGTCATGTTGAGGCTCTCGAAACATGATGTTCATCCTTCTAGTGCCTTAGGATAAAATTTGTATTTTTTTTGCTATTCTTAGATTTTTATTATGTTACTACTTTAGCTTTTCTATTTGCGATTTAATGTTGTCGTCAGTTAATTTAACGTAGCCACCTTCGTCAACAAATTTTTGCCCATCTGTTAAAATCCAATTATAAAATGCTAAAACAATATTATTTATTGGTTTGCCTTTTGTTACCATATATAATTCGCGAGCTGGTGGAGAAGGGTACTTGCCAACGCGAATTGCATTTGTAATAGAATCGAGGTTTTGGTAAAAATTTTCTTCTGGTTCTAAAACACCATTTTCGTTTAAATCAATGGGTATAATTGCTAGTCCTGGATATAAAACTCTGCTTTTTAAATCGTAAGCGTAAATAACATTGTTATATCCAATTCCATTAACATCATTTTTAACTGCTTCGGCAATTCCAGGGTCGCCAAAAACACCTGTGCCAGTTAAATCTTCTTGCTTTTTGTCGAAAAATTTTGCCCACATTTCGCCAGCACCGCATGCGTCGGAGCGATTAAATACGTTTACTGTCGATTTGTTTTTTGTGTTATATAAACTTCCCCATGTTGTTTTTTTGTTTTCAGTGAAAAGAGATGCAAGTTGTGTTTTAGTAATTCCTTTTTTCTGGATTTCGGCTAAAACCGGATTTGATGAACTAATTACTGGTAAAACCGCATCTTTTGTTACTGCAATATACCATGCTCCTTTTTGAATTTCTTCATCTTTAATTCCACGCGATATCATTGCAACATCTACCATTCCATTTAAAACATCTGTCATTCCTTTGCCTGCACCACCTGCCGAAATATCAATTCTAACATTTGGGTTAGTTTTTTGAAACTCTTCGGCCCATTTTACAACCATTGGATATAGTGCAAATGCGCCACTAATGCTAATGTTTCCCGAAAGCTCAGTTGGTTTAGAATCTTTGTTTTCGGTTGTGTTATTTGAACAAGATACTTGAAAAAGCAATGTTAAACTTGTTGCTACAATTAATAAAAGCTGTTTTGTTTTCATATAATTTTTATTTAAAATATATAGTCTATAGAAATTATAGACTTTGCAAAAATATATGCAATATTTGTAATGGCAAAATATATTTTGATATTTTTTTATTTTTTTTTTTAAATAATTGATAGTTAGGTATTTGTTCCTGTTTAAAACGATTTTTTAAATTAATTTTACTCCGCTTTGCTCCGTGAGATCGCGGAGTTTACACTGAGTGTAGCGAATGTGCTAAGTCCATTTTGTATTTTTAACATAATGAAAATAATGCTTTATAACTTTCAACTTTTCACTTTTCCTTTCTTAACTGTTGTGATTTGCTTTACTCCGCTTTGCTCCGTGAGATCGCTTCGCTAAGTCCATTTTGTATCTTTGAAATATTGATAAACAACGAGTTATTGAAACTTTAGCCGAACGCCAATGTTGTGATTTGCTTTCAAAATCTAATGTAGATTACTACAAACCTTTATTAATAGGTGTTTTGATGAGTTGAGGTACAAGGAAAGTTAACGATTAACAACAATTTTGAGAGAAAGTTTGAAATACTTTCTTAATTATTTAAAATCCATTTATACTGTCAAAGGATAATCTTTAATAAGAATATCGGCTGGAATATGTAAATACTTGCTTAAACTTCTAATCATTTCAATAGAAAGTTTCCTTTTCCTGTTAAGCACTTTTGAAATATTGCCTTTATTGCCGAGTATTTTTGATAAATCTTTTTGGTTCATTTGGCTTTGTTCCATCATAAATTTAATTGCTTCAATCGGATCAGGTTCTGGAATATGA
>JAVHRJ010000225.1:0-4598 GCA_036171595.1 Bacteroidales bacterium | reverse complement strand
ATACAATCCATAATGCAACAACAACGTTGTTTCCTGATTCTACTGGATATACATATACTTATATTTCTTATGCAATAGATAGTGTTAATGGATGTAAAAATTACGATACAATGACCGTTTTTGTTATGCAGAAACCTATTTTAACAATAAATCCAGCGTATTTCATGTGCCCTTATGAAACTATTAATATAAATGTATTAAGTACAATGCCAGTAAATTATTTATGGACGCCAGGAAATATTACAGATTCGTCTTTTGCGTTTCATCCAATGGCATCAGATACAACATATTCATATACTGTAGTTGGGACCTCAATAGATGGCTGTAAAGATACTACTAGTACTATGATTTTGGTTTATCCTGAAATAAATGTCTCTATTACTCCTACTAATCCTGCAATTTGTTTGCATGATAGTATAACTTTAACTGGACACGGTGCTACAACATATAATTGGTATAATCCAAATGCATTTTCAAATGATTCAATTATTACATTATCACCCGATTCAACTACAAATTATACTTTAATAGGTACTTCTATTTATCAATGTAAGGATACTACAAATTCAATAGTTGTGGTTTATCCTTTACCAACTTTTAACGTTGCAGGTTATAGGCCTCTTTGTAAGGGAGAAGTAGTTAACCCCTATGTAACAAATCAGTTTGATACTACTGCCACATACCTTTGGCAACCAGCTAATTTAACAGGAGATTCGGTAATTTTATCGCCATCGGATACTACAACTTATATTGTAATGAGTACTGATTCAAATGCATGTCATTATTCAGTAACTTTTGTGATAACAGTAGATACATTACCTATTGCGCAAATTACCGGAATTTCTCCAATATGTTATGGCGAAACTATAGAGTTACAAGCATCAGGGGGTACAAGTTTTGTTTGGCAACCAGGTAATGTAACCACATCAACATATACAACCACTCCTGATTCAGCTTCAACTTATTTATACACTTTAATTGCACAGTCAACAATTTGTTATGATACAACAACATTCAGTTTGTTAGTTAATCCCAAGCCAGTTTTAACCGTAACAAATGATACAACACTAATAATTGGCCAAGATTTGTTGTTAAATGTATCGGGAGCAAACACATACGATTGGAGTCCAATAAATGATTTGTCGTGTGTTGATTGTGCTACGCCATTAGTGCAACCAAATTTAACAATTGAATATTGTGTAGTAGGGACAAATTTGTTTAGTTGTAGCGATACTGCTTGTGTAAATATAACTATTGATAAAGAGTGTGGAGAAGTATTTGTTCCTTCGGGATTTAGTCCAAATAACGATAGCGAAAATGATGTTCTTTATGTTTATGGTAAATGTGTAAAATCGATGGAATTTAGAATATTTAATCGTTGGGGCGAAAAAGTATTTGAAACCAACGACCCCGATATTGGTTGGGATGGGAACTTTAGGGGAAAGCCACTCGATACAGATGTTTTTGTTTACTATTTAAAAACAATTTACTTTAATAATGTAAAGGTTGAAACAAAAGGAAACATAACATTAATGAGATAGGAGAAATAATTATGAAAAACACACATAAAATAAATTTAGAAATTGTGAGAAACAATATACAAAGTGAAATTATTTTTATAATGTTATTTTTATTTGTACCATCATTTGTTTTTGGGCAAGATTTTTTCTTTTCGCAACCAAATGAGGCTCCACTATTGTTAAATCCTGCAAATGCTGGTGCACAATATGATATGCGAGCTACTGCAAATTATCGGCTTCAATGGAGAAGTGTTACAGCACCATTTAGAACAATTGCAGGAGGTTTTGATATGAGGTTCTTATCAAATGGAAATAAAGGTTCATCGTTGGGTGCTGGTATTAGTATATCAAATGATATGGCTGGTGATGGAAGATTATCTACAACGCAAATAACATTTTGTTTATCAGGAAAAGTTATTCTTTCAAAAAACCAAGCACTATCTGCAGGTATTTCGGGAGGTTTTGTACAACGTAAAATTAATGTAAATGATTTAACTTGGGGAAACCAATATAACGGATTAGTTTATGACCCAAATTTACCTTCGCGTGAAAGTTTTTCGAATCAAAGTTTCTTGAATGGCGATTTTGGTTCAGGAATCCAATGGAGTTACGGGAAAGGTCAAAGAACTTTATCGTCAAATGATATGTTTGGAGCACAAGCTGGAATTTCAGTATTTCATGTAAATAGCCCAAATACCGGATTTTATCAAGTAGCAGATAAACGCTCGCTTCGTTATTTGTTTCATTTTACTGGTTCATACGGAATTAAAAATACAAATATGCAACTTTCTCCATTGTTTATATATCAAATGCAGGGACCATCAAAGATGTTATATGTAGGAACTTTTATTAAGTATAAATTACAAGAATCATCTAAATATACCGATTACTTATTATCGAGAACTGTAAGTTTAGGTGGTTTTTTGCGTGGTAGCGATGCTTTTGTAATTGCTGCACAATCTGAAATGGGGCAATTTGCTTTTGGAATTAGTTACGATATAAATATTTCTACATTAACTTATGTGAGTAAAGGTCGTGGTGGATTTGAGTTATCGTTAAAATATTTACCAGTAAGAAGTTCAAGTTCGAGTAGGTTGTTGTAAATTCAACATTTTATCCAACTATCCATTAAATTAAGAGCATCTCTAAAATCTCAAAACACAAGTACCAAATGACAAATAAATTACAAACTTCAAATTCAAATAACCAAACAAAAACGAATTTTTTTGGATTTTGAATTTTGTTTATTGGATATTATTTGAGATTTATTTTTTGATACTTGAAGTTTTTAGAGGTTCCTTTAAGTTTTTGAAAATATTTGGTTAATTTTGCTGTCTCATACCAAATTTTTTAGTGAAAAATTTTTTAGACGAATTAAATTCCGCACAACGCGAGGCTGTTGTTAACTTTAAAGGACCAAACCTTATAATTGCAGGTGCTGGTTCGGGTAAAACACGTGTGTTAACTTATCGAATAGCGTATTTATTACAACAAGGAATTTTTGCTGGTAATATAATGGCTTTAACGTTTACAAACAAAGCGGCTAAAGAAATGAAAGAACGTATTACCTCTTTGGTAGGATTCGAAAATTCGCGATATTTATGGATGGGAACTTTTCATAGCATATTTGCTAAAATATTACGAAGCGAAGCTACAAGATTAAATTTTTCGCCAAAATTTACTATTTACGATACCGATGATACTCGAAGTCAAATAAGAGGAATAATTAAAGAACTTAATTTAGACGATAAGCAATATAAGCAGGCCGATGTTCATGCACGTATTAGCATGGCAAAAAATAATTTAATTACAGCTCCAAACTATGTTAATAGCCCAATAATTCAAGAGCAAGATTTTAAGTCAAGAAAGCCCGAAATTGGTAAAATTTATTCAATTTATCAAAACAGACTCAAGACTTCTGATGCAATGGATTTCGATGATTTGTTATTATACACAAATATTTTGTTTCGCGATAATGCCGACATTGCCGAAAAGTATCAAAAACATTTTCAATATTTGTTAGTTGATGAATATCAAGATACTAATTATGCACAATATCTTATAATAAAAAAGTTGTGTGCATTTCATCAAAATATTTCTGTTGTAGGCGACGATTCGCAAAGCATTTATTCTTTTAGGGGTGCAAAAATTGAAAATATTTTAAATTTTAAAAAAGATTATCCTGAATACAAACTTTATAAACTTGAGCAAAATTATAGGTCAACAAAAAACATTGTTGAAGCAGCTAATAGCTTAATAAATAAAAATCGTGATAGAATACCAAAAGAAGTATGGAGCGACAATGAAGAAGGAAATAAAATTAAGGTACAAAAAGCTTTTACCGATACCGAAGAAGGCTTTTTAGTCGCTAATTTACTTAAAGAATATAAATTAGAACATAATTTTACTTTTAGCGATTTTGTTATATTATATCGAATAAATTCACAATCAAGAATTTTTGAGGAGTCGTTTCGAAGAAGCGCTATCCCGTATAAAGTTTATGGAGGATTATCATTTTATCAACGCAAAGAAATAAAAGACGTTATTGCATATTTGCGATTAATAATAAATCATAACGATGACGAAGCATTTAAACGAATTATAAATTATCCAGCTCGAGGAATTGGTAAAACCACACTTGATAAAATTGAAAACATTGCCATAACAAATAACATAAGTTTATGGAATGCTATTACTAGTTTAAATGATGTTAAAAGTGAAATTGGTCAAAGTACAATTGCAAAAATTTTAAATTTTAAAGGGCTAATTGAACATTTTGCAGAAAAAAACACAGATACCGATGCATTTGAATTAACAAACTATATTGTAAGCCAAACAGGCATTTTGCGTGAGCTCGAAGCCGATAAATCACTTGAAAGTTTAACGCGCAAACAAAATATAGAAGAATTATTAAATGGGATAAAAGATTTTTGCGAATCGGCACTTGCCGAAGATCCCGAAGCTAAAATATTGCTCGAAAATTATCTCGAAAATGTTTCGTTATTAACCGATTTTGATACCGAAGATGATAAAGAAATAAAAGACCGTGTTGCTTTAATGACAGTACATTCAGCAAAA
>JAVHRJ010000224.1:0-4606 GCA_036171595.1 Bacteroidales bacterium | reverse complement strand
GTTTTAAACATGCGTATCGTTATTTGAATTTTGCGTATTTAAGTTTTAATGTTGAGTACATTAATAAAGTCTAAACTAATTTATTCTTTTATCCACTTACCATTACCTTTTTCGTTATTATTATTCAAAATTTTATAAGAATAGATACCTGCTGAAAGGCTATTAGTAATAATTTCTGTAGTGTAATTATCAAGAGTTTGATATAATACTGACTTTCCTGTAACATCGAACAATTCAAACGTAGTTTTTCCTTTCCATGCCTGACTGATGCGTACTTTTAGTTCATTACCCGGATTGGGATATACAATATATTCTGATATTTCAAATTTTGGGCTATTTGCCTGAGTAATGCAATTGCCTAAGGAATCTATTTTTATAATATAAAGATCGAGTTCCTGATTTTGTACCTGATAATCGTATCGATTGCAAAATAATATGCATCCACCATCAGATGTTGCTACGGTTTTACTTATCCGGTAAAAGGCATCGCCCCCATAAAATTTTTGCCACATCGTATTAAGATTTGAATCTATTTGTGTTATAACCATTCTTGAATAACGCAAAGGAAAATTTTGAGAAACATCGTTTGTAATACCTGTATAATAGATTTTATTTGAGAAATAAAAATCACAACCTCCTGTATAAACAGCTGTGTCAGGGATATAGAAATAATTATTTTTAATTGTATGCCCCGTTGTGTCTGTTAGAAAAACGCCAAAAATGTAATTCTGAAGAGTATTATTTACGCCTGACCCCGATAGCAAATAATTTACCGAATTAATCCATTTTGCTGAAAATGTAACATTTAAAAAACTACAGGCAGTATCCATATGTAAAAAATTAAAATTTGAATCCAATTCAAACCTGTAACATGGTGAATCTGCTGTATAGAGACCTCCACCTTGGTGAAAAGAATAGTACCCTGAAGAATCGGGCTTTTCTAAAATCCCAAATGCTGTTTCTCCTCCAAAATCATGATGAAAATTTAAACTTATAGAATCACCACTTGTAGTAAATTCACCATAAAAATAACCAGACTCGTACCCTTGCATTTCTAAAAACCCACAGCCTTGAATAACTAAATTGTCTTTATGATTAATAATTGCATCACTTGAAATAAGATTTTTTTTATATGGGGTAATGTATGAGTTTATGTAATTCAGATTAAAATTAGCATCGAAACTAATAATGAAAATATAAGTGAAAGCTGATGTGTCAGGTTTAAAATCTCCAATGCCAATTATATCGCCATTATTTGTTTTAATTAGGTTCATAATTGAATAGATACCATAATCATACGATATGAGAATTGAGTCGATCAGAACGCCATTGGAGTTAATTTTTTTAATAATAGGTGCATTTGTATTTTCCCAATGCAAAACACTAAAAATATAATCGTTGTTGCCAACTTCTATACCTGCGGTTGCTAACTCAATATTGTTAGGGTTAATCTCATGGTGAATAAAATTTAAAGATTGATTGTAGCTTGATTTAGAAATTAAAAGACTAATTACTATTAGAAGAAACGTTTTCATATACGATATTTATTAAAAAAGAAACAGAACTGCCCATAATTGAGCAGTTCTGTTGATAAATTTATTGACCACCACCACCAGAATGGGGAACACCATAGCTGATATATGCCTGATGATAATATGCATTATTATAAGGATATTGTGTATAATGTATACCCCATATTCCTGTCACACTGATCGGGTATTTGCTCATACTTGGTCTTACTCCGTTTGGAGCTAAATTGTTTGCAACATCAAGTGTTCCTTGAGAATAAACATTTAACTCATTGTTAGGAGTGTAGGTTAAGCATAAATCAAAATTTGGCAGGTTAGAATCCTGTGCAAACATGCGATAATCTAAGATATTGTCAACTGTTGCATCACCGGGTCTTCTGAAATTAGCTGCACTTGCAATTTTTGTTTCTAAATCTGTAAAATATGTACCCTGAATAAAACTGAAATATGAATTTACCCAGCTTCTGATTGAAGCGCAGGCATCGCTATATGTTGTGCCCGTACATGAGCCTGAACCATTCCAAAAGCGGTTATCAGTTGATAACCATGGATAATAGCCTTCAATAGATTTTGCACTACCTTCAATACCTACAACTGACTTAATTTTTAAAGTTAAATTACTACCTGTTTCAGCAATTTTTTCAATATCAACCAAAATAAAGTGTTTTGCACCTGAAATTGTATTGATATGATTGTTTATAGCTGTTACCGCCGTATTATACAAAGCAGCAACATTTTCAAAATCAGTAGTTCCCTGTTGGTTCAAACTGATGCTAACTTCCTTTAAGCTTTCAGAAGGATTTTCGTACTTTAAATCAGCTCTACAATAACTATAATTCATTGCGGCTTCAACATTCCAAATCACTTCATCTATACTCATTGCAGATAAAGTAGATTTATCAGTACGTTTTACATCAGAAATAAATTTTTGAATTTTTGCTTTTACCTGATCATCATTTGTACCAGTTGTTTGTGACAAGGTAGGATTGTTAATTGGATCAGTATTTTTCTTACAACTGTAAAATATTGTAGCAAATGCTCCGATAGCTACAAATAAAGAAATAAACAAATAAGATTTTTTCATATTACTTTTTTTTTTAATTTTACATAAAACTTTTCGAACGAGTTTTTTGAGTGAATTGAGTGAATATTCTTTTCCTTATCGAGAGAAGTTTATTCAACTTAATCCCGGTCTGTCGGATTGCCTTGCATTCTGACAGACTTTTTTATTTGCTATATTATTGAGGCTAAAAACAGATTAATTATTTTCATAACCGGGGCAATTTATGTATTAAAAATGTATCAAACAAGAACAAATTTTGTGTTTTTTGTGAACGGTACAAATACTTTATGAATGGTAGAAATATTTTGTAAACGGTTAAAAAAAAACTTCTGATTCTATTTTAATTCGTATTATCAACTATCAATTTTACAATTTCTGCGACCTTTTGTCTGGAAATAGAAATTGATTCATTATTTTTTAAAAGGATTGTGCTATTATTAGAAATACGATCGATGAAACACAAATTTACCAAATACGACTTATGGCATTTTATAATATCCGGTGTAGCGCATATGCTTTCTACTTCCTTTAAATTTTTCGATATTTTAATTGTTTTATCTGTTGCAACGACAGTAGTATAAGAACCTTCAGCTTTGCAATAAATAATTTTGTCGGACTGAAAAAATACAAACCCATTGTGGGTTTTAAAGCCAATTTGTTTTGGTTTCATGTGTTGTTTAATTTAATTTGACTAATATTTCACCTGCTTGTTTTTGATAAGTATTATTTTGATCTCTTGCAATAATTTTAAAAATCGCTTCTGCTTTTATTTTTTTTTCTGTTTTTAAAAAGCAAAGACCCAAATACCATTGAGCATTATCACTTAAAACAATTTTAAGAGATATAATTTTTAAAAGAAATTTTTCAGCTTTCTCATATTGCTTTGTTTCCATTGCTGCTCCAGCACTATAATAAATTGCATCAACTCTTGTTGAATCTATTTTTAATGCTTCATTAAAATATAATAATGCAGAATAATATTTATAATATTCATAAGAACATATACCGTGTTGCATCATTGATTCAGCATTTTCAACCGGACCTCTTGTAATGCCAAGTGTTTCAATTTTAGTGTAATATTGGCTATATAAGTCAGGTGTTTTTTTAGTATAGAAATTCCAAAACACCATTGAACTAATCAGTAACATAATAATACACGCAGCAGTTACTGTGTATGGATTCTTTAAAAGTAGATAAATTCTTTTATCATACTTTTTTTGTCGGTCAAAATACTCTTGGGAGACTTCTTTTAAAGTTTGCTTAAATGAATAAAGTGCAACAAATTTATTTATTTCCTCATGTAATTTTACTTCTTCTGCTAATGCTTTATTTGATTTTAGTTCATTTTCAAACATGGTAAGTTCCTCCCCTTGTAACTCACTATCTAAGTATAAATCTGCTACAGCAAAGTAATCGTGTTCTTTCATAATAAGTATGTACCTGTATTTGTATTAATATTCTGAACGTCCATTCTGATATTTTCTTTTAGTCTTGTCTTACACATCGTTTTTCGACGGTTAATATAACCAGCACTTATCCCTAATTCTTTTGTTATTTGTTCTTTAGATGTTTTTGAATAGAACATTATCAATAAGTTTTTACACAAATCATCTAATCTCTCTAAATGTCTAAAAAATATTTCATATTTTAAATTGTAAGTTTCAATAATTTCAAGTTCCTCAAAGGGATCAGTTATCAAAGAATCATCAACTATTGTTTCCGTTATCTCAGTATTTTTCATATCAAGTACTTTTCTTTTCCATTTATTAAAACAAATTGTATAGAAAAATGCAGCAAATTTTTTTTTAATATTTATATTCGGTTTTAAATAAAAATATTCCATTGTCTCTTGAAATATGTCTTTTGCATCGTGAATTGTCCCATCTTTTCTTACTATATATTTTTTAACAGTCTTGAAAAAACTCATGTAGCAATAATCTAAAACCAGTTTATTATTATCTCAAGTTTACGACCTCACATCTTGTTGATAATTAATCCATAGCGTAAGTGTAGC
>JAVHRJ010000223.1:0-4609 GCA_036171595.1 Bacteroidales bacterium | reverse complement strand
AAACAATTAAATATTTCATCAATTAAATATTTTGCATTTATTTATGGTGCAATTTACATAAAAATTTAATATAACAAACGCATACTTGCAATTTTGAGATATGCCTTGTTTTAATTGAATTTGTTATTAAAGTTAGGTGAATTAAAAAAAAACACTATTTTTGCCTAAATTATTGAATGTTGTGAAAATTAATAAATTTATTTATTTAATTATTATTTTGGCAGTTAGTGCATTAAAAACTATTGCCCAAGATATTCATTTCTCGCAATTTTATGCTTCGCCACTTTCGCTTAATCCAGCTAATACTGGTAATTATGATGGCGACTGGCGTATAATGAATAATTATAGAAATCAATGGCGCGCATTATCAATACCATTTAGAACAATTTCAGTAGGATTCGATCGGCAATTTTGGGTTCATTCCGAAAAATTTAGTGGTGGACTTTATGTTATTAATGATAAATCGGGTCCTGCAGGACTTACAGTTAATAAAATATTTCTTTCGGTTGCTTGGCATAAAACTATTAATGGGCATAATTGGCATACAGGCTTACAAGGTGGAATGGTTTTTAAAAGTTTTTCGATGGATGCTCTTACTTTTCCAAGCCAGTTTGATATGACATCTGGTCAGTTTAATAGTCAGTTGCCCGTTAACGAAGATGATATGGGATTAAATGATAGCTACCCTGATTTGAACTTTGGAGTTGCATGGAGTAAAAAACTTCGTTTATTTGAACCCGAATTAGGTGTTTCATTTTTTCACTTAACAATACCCAAAGAAACTTTTATTGGAAATAATAACCGTGTGCCAATTCGCACAGCTTTAAATGCTGGTTTAAATATTCCAATAAAAAATTGGTTTGCACATCCTATGATTTTATATATGCGTCAAACACGTGCAACCGATTTGTTGGGTGGTTTAGAATTTGGTTACAATATTCCAAAAGCCAAAGTTATAAGACAAATATTTGCAGGTTACTTTTTTAGAAATGATTTTTCTACTTCGTTTGATGCTTCTATTGCTGTTATTGGACTTCAATTTAAGCAATTAAGACTAGGTTTTAGTTACGATGTAAATTCTTCGCCTTTAAAAATCGCAACAAATCGCAAGGGAGCTTTCGAAGTTTCTTTAATTTACATTTCTAAAAGTACAATTCCACAAAAAGTTACTATTCCATGCGACAGAATGTAAAATATTATAACAAATTAAAAAATATTATTTCAACTTGTTTGAAACTATTATTTGTTATTTGTTATTTTTATCCATCAACCTCATATTCTCAACCATCCGAGACTATGAAATATATTAGTCCGTGGAAAATTAAAGGTTTTGCTAAAAATTCTGAACGACTTGGCGATACCTATTCGGCAATTGAATATTACGAACAACTACAAAAAAATCAGCCAAAAAACACTTCATATTCAATGGCACTTGGCAGGTTGTATCAAAGTGCACGCAATTATCCAATGGCAAAAGAGTGTTATACAAGGGCATACGAAAACGATAAAGAGGCATATTTCGATGCTTTATATTATAAGGCATTGATGGAGAAAATGTGTGGTGATTATGATATTGCAAAAGAAGATTTTCAAAAGTTTTTAAAAATAATAAAGGGTAGCTCGTATGAGCAAGATTTTAAAAAGAAAGCAAAAAATGAAATTGCTGGCTGTGAATTAGCAAAAAACAAACTCGATTCAGCGTTAAAAGTTGTTGTTAATCACGTTGACACTTCCATTAACAAAGCTCACGTAGAAATGTCGCCATTTCCCATTTCTAATTCTCAAATTATTTATGCATCGTTAAAAGCTGATAAAGTAAAGTACCTCGATTTGCAAGATTCGTCGCAAAAAATGCCTGTACGTCAAATATATGTTGCTAAAAAAGTTGGCGATAATTGGAAATCAACAGGAATATTTGATGGTCCTTTTAATATACCTGAAGTAAATACTTGTAATGGTACGTTTTCGCCTGATGGTAATCATTTTTATTTTACACGTTGCAAACAAAATTGGAAAAATATAACAATATGCGAAATATATTTAAGCAAAAAAGTTGATGGTGTTTGGTCGGAGCCCGAAAAGCTCAATAATGAAATTAACAATCCAAAATATACATCAACGCAACCTGCAGTTGGTAACGATTCAAAACTAAATGCAGAAGTTTTGTATTTTGTTTCTGACCGTAAAGGCGGAAAGGGAGGATTAGATATTTGGTACTCTACATATAACAGTAAGAAAAATATTTATAAAGCTCCACGTAATGCTGGCAATAGAATAAATACAATAGGCGACGAGGCAACTCCTTTTTACGATATTGATAATCGCACATTGTATTTTAGCTCAACAGGTTTTCCGGGAATGGGTGGGTACGATATTTTTAAAAATATAGGCGAATTAAGCACTTGGCTAAATCCATTAAATGTTGGTTATCCATTAAATTCAAGCACCGACGATATTTATTTTGTAGTTGGCAAAAATAAAGAGGAAGGCTTTTTAGTTTCAAATCGTAAAGGTGGAGTTTCTTTGCTTAGCGAAACTTGTTGCGATGATATTTATGAATATAAATGGTCGGAGTTTATTCATGTTGGCGTTACTGGCAAAATATTCGCAATAAAAGATAGTACAATTTATAAACAACTTGAACATCAAATTGAAGTCGAAAAATTTATTAACGACGATGACCCATTCGAAAAAATTGACCCACTTAATAAACAAGTTGTTAGTCTGTTTTTAGTTGCCGACGAAAAAGAAAAAATATTTATAAAGTCAGATTCTACTGATGTTGATGGAAAATATTTTTTTGATATTGAACCAGGTAAAGAATACAAAGTTGTTGTAGAAAATTATGGGATGTTTAATAAAGAACTTAAAGTAGATACCCGTAAAATTGTTAAATCGGATACAATTCGTTTAGATGCTATTTACATTAACATATTACCTAAAGATCCAATTGTAATTAAAAATATTTATTACGATTTTGATGATTGGAAATTAACTGAAAGCTCAAAACTGGTTATCGACACAACATTATTGAAAATACTTATCGCAAACCCACGAATAATTGTTGAAATTGGTTCGCACACCGATAGTAAAGGCGATGATAATTATAACTTAAAATTATCGCAACGACGTGCCGAAAGTGTTGTTAAATATCTTATAAGCAAAGGAATTGATAAAGACAGATTGTCTGCAAAGGGTTATGGCGAAAGTGTTGCAATTGCCAAAAATGAAAATGCCGATGGTAGCGATAATCCCGAAGGTCGCCAAATGAACCGTCGTACCGAATTTAAAATTATTGGTTCGCTCGATCAATATTCAAAAATCATTTATCAGAAATAATAAAATTAAAGTTAACGAATTAAGGGGACTTCTAAAAATACGATATTCGTCATGCTGAATTTATTTCAGCATCTATAATTAACAGATATTCAGATTCTGAAACAAGTTCAGAATGACGTGCCGTTAATTTTTAAATTTTCCTTAAATCGTAGGTTGCTCAAACACAATATTTATAAATATTTGAGTTTAGTTAATTGATTTTTTATAAATTTGTTTTAAATAATTCTATATTAAAATGAAAATCGTAAAATTTAAAATACTTTCATTTTATAGTTTGTTTATTTCTGGCATACTTTATATTTTAGGTTATTCAACTTCTTGCACAAAAGAATATAGAAGTTCGCAACTAATGTATGGAGTACCCTCAACAAATTACATAGTAATTGGTACTGTAAAATCTGACGATAGTTTAAATCAGCCAATACAAAATATAAAAGTTACAATGTTGAATAATGTTACAAATTCTAATTTAACAGGAAATTACCACGCCGAATCACAAGAGTTTTCGCAAAATAACATATATCCATTAAAATTTGAAGATATTGATGGAACAGCTAATAGCGAATATTTAACAAAAGATACAACTGTTACATTTCAAAATAATATAACTGAAATCAATTTAAACATCAAGCTTAAACCAAAATAAAAAATGAACTGACTAGTGCGTCATTCTGATTGATTAGTGTTTTTGTCATTCTGAGTGATTAGCGAAGAATCTATTTTAAAAATATTTTAGTGGAAAATTAAAAAAACAAGATTGAAATATAATAAATTAACAAATTACAAATAAATGGAAAAATTAATATTAAAAATTTACAATAAGCAGATTATTTTTTTACTTACAATTTTAGGGTTTTCAATGGCAACAAACAAATGTGCAGCACAATATGGTGCTCCGGTAAGATTTTATGAAATTAAAGGTGTGGTTTTATCAAAAATAAATGAACCTATTTCTAAAATAAAAATTGTTTCTGAATACGATTCTACATATTCCGATTCAATTGGAAATTTTACATTAATAAAAGAGCTGCCATACAGAACCGATAAAGTTCAGCTAAAATTTATTGATGAAGATAAAACCGATAATGGCAATTATTACAATAAGGATACAACATTATTTACACTTCCCGATAAAAAAGACCAAAAAGTTACTATAAAATTGGAAAGTAAAAATTAAATCCTAAATCGTAATTCTCAAATCCTAATTCCTTAATTCTAAATGAAACTTGGTATTAAAAAGAAAATTGCTTTAGAGCTTTTTAGAAAATAC
>JAVHRJ010000222.1:0-20566 GCA_036171595.1 Bacteroidales bacterium | reverse complement strand
CTGTAATTTGTTGAGGAAATATTGAAACTGTAGTGCTTGCTGAGCTGGGCTGACACCCAGAAACATCGCTTACTAAAAGGGTATATGTTCCTGCTCCAGCTGTTATGCTCGAAGTTGTTTCGCCAGTATTCCATAAATATGTATATGGTGGAGTGCCACCGCTAACAACACTTGTTATAATAGTTGATGTTTGTCCATAACAAAGTGTAGGATTAGATGGTGTAATGCTAATATTAATCGGAGGCCTAACAATTACATAAATCGAATCAGTTCCAGCATAATTACCGTCGGTTATGTGTACTGTGTACCATCCATTTTGAGTAGGAACAAATGCTAAAGGGTCAAAATTATTGTAAAAGAATCCATTAACACCTGTCCACCAAACTGTTTCAGCTTGTGGACAAGTAATAACTACATTATCGAGTCCCCAATGGTCATAAACTGGGCCCGAAGTATTTGATTGAAACCACCTGAATTGAATATTTGTTCCAGTTATAGGAACATTTTCACAGTAATTATTCCAGTTAGTTAATGTTGGGTCGTGTCCACCATTAGGAGGCCAGTAATTTATATCTGTCCATGTTGCTCCACCGTCATTTGACCATTGTAAATGTACGCCTTCCTGTGGTAAATCGGGACCTTCACAAGGCGATTGCACTCCTTGGACAGCATAAACCATATCAAAACAGATTGTACACGATGTTGTAACATTAAATGGAATGGTTGTTAATTCACGTGGAAAATTTGCTGCTGGTCCAATCCATAAATAAGTAGTTCCATCAATTGATGGAACGCAAGGATTATTAAACATTGGTTGTGCATTCGACGACCACCCATTTCCAACTGTGTTATCATTAAAATTATTACTCATTAAGTACTGGTTGCAACCTCCGGTAGAATTTAAGTCTAAAGAATTTCCGCTACATATATAAATAGTATCATTATTAGATCCATTAGCTGTTGCAGTTATGCTACATTGTGAAAAAGTTAAATTAATAAATGCAAATAACAAGATACACGTTGATAAAACATAAGGGACAATATTTTTATAATAACATTTCACAATAATATTTATTTTACAACAATGTTAATTAATTCATATTTTGTTAAATAAGGTTTATCCTTATAATTTAAAAATTTGCTAAAAATTCTAAAAGTCTCGTAATTATCAATGCAATTCCCATGTTTTTCTTGGTTTGGCAAAAGTTCTGTTTCAAAAAAGAGTTCACTATTCTTTTCATCGCAATTAACACAATTACCATTATAATATAACTTTTCGCTCCAGCTAATTTTTTTATTTTGCAAAGATGTATTTAATATTTTTAATAAAATGTACTCTTGATGAATACCGTTAGCATTATCGTGGCAATTACAATTTTGTACAAAAATTTGAATATCATTTATTTCATTATATAATTTCCATTCAGTATTTTGGTTGTTAATTGTTTTTACTGAATTTTGAGAGAATACAGTTCCTGATATTATTGCTGTTAAACCTATAAAAAGGATAGATGATATTAAAGTTTTATACATTATATAGTACTTTTTTTTATTGTTTTGTACGCAAGTTAGAGTTATTTGTTGTTAAATAGCCTATTATTTTTAGTGAAACTTATTTTATATTAAAAATTGAAAAATGGAATAAATTAAAATATATGCTAAAAAAAGGGGGGTGTAATTAAAAAAAACAACAAATTATTTTATAAATCCCTATAAAAAACAATATCTTTGTCAAAAATTATATAAAATATGACAATTTTTAGAAAAGAAGCATTAAGAAATGCATTATCAAGAAATGTTGATTTAACTCCCAAAATAAACTGTAAAATATCAGAAATTTTTGGAAGTAATGTTTTTGGAATAGACTCTTTACGCGAACAATTACCAATTGATACGTTTGAAAAAATTAAGCTTACAATAGATTCAGGTCAAATTATTGATAGAAAAATTGCCGACCAAGTTGCAACAGCAATGAAAACATGGGCATTAGAAAAAGGAGCAACACATTATACTCATTGGTTTCAACCATTAAATGGTGCAACAGCCGAAAAACACGATGCGTTTTTTTCGCCAAGTGAAGGAAATCGATCAATAGAAAGATTTGAGGGTAAAAATCTTGTACAACAAGAGCCCGATGCGTCAAGCTTTCCGAGTGGTGGTATTAGAAATACTTTTGAAGCAAGAGGATATTCAGCTTGGGATCCATCGTCACCAGCATTTATAATAAATGGCACACTTTGTATTCCAACAGTATTTGTTTCATACACAGGCGAATCGCTCGATTATAAAACGCCCTTATTAAAAGCAATAAATTATTTAGATAAAGCAGCGGTTGATGTTTGTCAATTTTTTGATAAAAACATTACCAAAGTATTTCCAACATTGGGTTGGGAGCAAGAGTATTTTTTAATTGACGAGGCTTTATTTTATGCTCGTCCCGATTTGGTTTTAACAGGCAGAACACTTTTAGGTCATTCGGCTGCAAAAGATCAACAACTCGAAGACCATTATTTTGGTTCAATACCAGAAAGAGTTACCGCTTATATGAAAGAATTTGAAATTGAAGCTTGGAAGCTCGGAATACCTGTAAAAACAAGACATAACGAAGTCGCTCCAAATCAATTTGAGCTTGCTCCAGTTTACGAAGAAGTTAATATTGCTATTGACCACAACCAATTAATTATGGACTTAATGGCAAGAATAGCTCGTAAACATCACTTTAGAATATTGTTACACGAAAAACCATTTGCTGGAGTTAATGGCTCGGGAAAACACAATAATTGGTCGCTTGCTACAAATACCGGAAAAAATTTATTGAGTCCGGGAAAAACGCCTAAAAATAATCTTATGTTTTTAGCTTTTTTTATAAATGTTATTAAAGCAGTTCACGACCATGCCGATTTGCTTAGAGCCGCAATTGCTACAGCCGGAAACGACCATCGTTTAGGAGCAAACGAGGCACCACCTGCAATAATTTCAATTTTTATTGGGGCACATTTAACAAAAGTTTTTAAAGAAATTGAGAATAGGGTGCGTGAAGAAAAAATGACTCCCGACGAAAAAACATTTTTGAAATTAGATATTTGTAAGATTCCACAAATAATTATGGATAATACAGATCGTAATCGAACATCGCCATTTGCTTTTACTGGCGACAAATTTGAGTTTAGAGCTGTTGGTTCATCGGCAAATTGCTCACCATCAATGATTGTGCTAAATACAATTGTAGCTGAGCAATTAGTTGAATTCAAAAAAGATGTTGAAACTTTAATGCATGGAAACGATGACAAAAAAGATGAAGCAATTTTTAAGGTTATAAGAAATTATATTATTTCTTCTAAAAAAATTCTTTTTGAGGGCAATGGTTATGGCGATGAATGGATAAATGAAGCAAAAAAGCGAGGTTTGTCAAATTTTATGGATACGCCTTCGGCATTAAATGCATATTTATCGCCAAAATCGAAGCAATTATTTGCAAAAACTGGTGTTTTCTCTGCACGCGAACTCGAAGCTAGATATTTTGTGAAACACGAAATGTACACTAAAATACTTCAAATAGAAGCACGCGTAATAGGCGATTTAGCTCTAAATCATATTATTCCAACCGCTATAAAGTATCAAAATTTATTATTAGAAAATGTTCATGGATTAAAAAATGTGTTTTCAGAGAGTGATTTTAAAAAGAAAGCGAAAAACCAAATAGAATTAATTAATGAAATATCGGAACATGTGTCTGAAATACAAAGCAGTGTTAATGAGCTTATTGAAGAACGAAAAAAAGTTAATAAAATAGAAGAGTTCGATAAAAAATCGTTACAATATTGCAAAAAAATAAAGCCATTTTTTGATGTAATACGCTACCATGCCGATAAATTAGAAACTTTAATTGACGATGAGTTGTGGCCATTGCCTAAATACAGAGAAATGTTGTTTATTAAATAGTCGAACCTTAAAAACCCTTTTTTAAAATTATAGTCGTTGTAAATTTTAATTGAGAAATTTTTTATTTTTTTTCACTCCTTCGACTGTGCTCAGGGCAGGTGTCAAAAAAGAAACAAAAAACCCACTGCCTTCGTTTGTGTCTGCACAAACGATTTACAATCTCTTTTCAAATAGATTAAATACACACCTTGTTTGTGAGGACACAAAAATAGCGTAATTTTGTTATAACACTATACATAATTATTCCAAAAATTGTAGTTCGCACAATTAATCACATCTTTATTATTTTTTCAATGTGATCGTGAAGGCTAAAGCCGTTCGTGAACAACCCACCGAACCTGCTTCGATTATAATTTTACCGCTTTCGTTTGTATCTTCACAAACGATTTGTAATCTCTTTTCAAATTTATATACACATCTTGTTTGTAAAGACACAAACAATAGCAAAAATGCAAGCTATTAACTATTTTGCTATAATTTATTGCAACTACTTTTGCTCTCATGAACACCTTTATAAATAATAAAATAATGTGAATAAATATTTTCAACTTTTACAAAGTTAATCCTCTGTTTATTGATTTGCTAAATACTTTTTAAGGGACAACTATTTAATTATAGCAAAATTATTTTTAATGTTTTGGTATTCAATTAAATCGCATTTTAAGCTACCAACCATTAAATCGAATTGAATTCGCACAGGAAGAAAATTTTTATCGTTCGATATCCATATTGTTACATCGTCTTGCGAATCGAAAATTCTACCAGGTTCTACAACTGGCGAAAATTTAAGGCAATTAATTTTGCCTATTTTTGTTTTTATTGTTTCGGTGCCTTTATATCTTATTTGTAAAGTAAACATTCCGTCATCAAAATATGTATCTATTGTTAAAATATCGCCTTTTGTTAAATTATTAAATAAAGCACG
The DNA here is from genome assembly GCA_036171595.1 of Bacteroidales bacterium. Classification (GTDB taxonomy): domain Bacteria; phylum Bacteroidota; class Bacteroidia; order Bacteroidales; family GWA2-32-17; genus GWA2-32-17. The sequence continues at coordinate 15,699 of JAVHRJ010000222.1, read as the reverse complement.
ACGTGCGTAATAAAATGCAGAAACAATGTCGATTGTGTTTTCTGGAACTTTTACCTTCCCTTTTCTCTTTGTTATAACAAAATTTTCTTTTCTGTTAAATAGAACCTCGTCGTAATATTTGTATGTGTCTTCAGAAATGTCTCTAATTGATTTTACAGGCAAACCAGTGTTTGCATCAATAAAACTTTCGTACACATCGCGAACTTTAAAAAGCTTGTCGGTAACACCTAGCGATTTTCCAATTGCTTTTGCGTGATGAATAGTTTTTCCGCCTACTTGTAATTCTTCAACTGTTAAACTTGCAACACCACCATCAATAAAACCGAAATGAACTAAATATTTTAATTGCTCGCCCGATTTATATGCGTTATTTGGAATTTCTTCGTTTTTTACTTGTGCTAAAAGCGTGAATGGGAGTACAATTGCAAATAAAAAGATAAGTTTAAGCATAAAATTTGTTTTATATTATTTTTCAAATCGTATGCCGTAAATATAAATAAATTTATTAAAACAATTTTTTTGTCGATTTTATTGCTACAAATTCTTTAAGATATAATGGTTCAAAATATGCTACATCTGCAAATTGCTTTTTTTTATATGATTCTTGTGCAAGCTGGGCAACAGCTATGGCAGAAGGGTGTATTGTATTTTCGAAAAATGCGTTTTCTGATTTAATAATATTTTTACATTTATCGGCCCCATCGCCAAAAAAATAAATTTTTTGATCTAATAAGTTATCTTTAAAACTGTTTTCATCTATAATTATTGGACATGGAGTTAATATTTCGGTTAAATCGGTTTTATAAAATGCAGTAAAAACTTCTAATCTACGGGCATCTATCATTGGACAAAGTATAGAATTGTTTTCGTTTGCAATTATTGGGTTGTTATTTAAAAATTGTTTTGCCAATGCTTTTAAGGTGCTTATAGTTATTGCTGGCTTATTTGTTCCAAAACATAAGCCTTTTGTTACCGAAACTCCAATCCTTAATCCTGTATATGAGCCTGGTCCAATACTTACTGCAAACGCATCAATATTATTAATTGAATAATTATTTTCTTTTAATATTTCGTTTATTAAAACTGTAAGTAACCGCGAGTGTGAGTTTAATTCAAAATTTTCTTTTAAAGCTATAGTTTTATTTTCTGTACATAAGGCAACAGAGCATACCGATGTTGATGTTTCTATTGCTAAAATATTTGGCATATTGTTAAGCTTTTATTTGTCGCTCGAAAACAAGGCTTCTGGAGCCACTTTTTTGACTTTCGATTTATCTTTAAGTTTTTTACTAATAACATTATATGGTGCCGATATTACTTCGTCATTTTCTTTAATACCACTAATAACTTGAATGTAATTATTATCTTGAATTCCAGTTTTTACTTGAATCATAGAAACAGTATTAGTATTATTATCAAATTTAAAAACATATTCTTTATACTCGTTATCCTCTGTTTTTATTTCTTGGTCGGCATTTGATTTTTTTGGCATTTTTTTAAATTTGTTTTGCGAAGAATCAATACGAGTTGTTACAGATTGCATTGGAACCGAAAGCACATTTCGTTCAACTTTTGTTTGAATATCAACAGTAGCCGACATTCCAGGGCGAAACGGGTAATATTTTGGATTATTTTTTGGAATTAAATTTTGATACGATTCGGGTAAAATTCTAATTTTTACTTCGTAATTTGTAACTTGGTCGGTTGAAACTATGTTTGTAGCACTTGTTGAGTTTGATGAATTGGCAATTGATGTAACTAATCCTTTGAATTTTTGTTGTGTGTATGCGTCAACATCAATTGAAGCGGTATCATTTAATTTTACATGAACAATATCGTTTTCATTTACATCAACTTTTACTTCCATTATATTTAAATTAGCAATTCTTAATAATTCTGTACCAGTCATTTGCATTGTTCCAACAACGCGTTCGCCATATTCTACGCTTAATTTAGAAATGGTTCCCGACATAGGAGCATATATACTGGTTTTTGTAAGATTTTCGTTAGCTTCTTTTAATGATGCTTCGGCACTTTTTACACTAAAGTCAGATGCAACTACATTTTGTTTTGTGGCTTCAACATCGGCTTTTCCCATAGCATAAGCTGATGTTGCGTTATCGAAATCGGATTGCGAAATGGCACCTTGTTCAAAAAGTTTTTTATTTCTATTGTAAGTTAATTCTGTTTGAGTAAATTGGGCTTCAATTTGAGCTAAACGTGCTTTGCTATTTGCTAAATTTGCTTTTGCCGAATTTAGCGTTGCCTCTATTCGCTCTAAACTTGAAATGTAAGTGTCGGGTTTTATTTTTAATAACAAATCACCTTTTTTTACTTCGTCGCCTTCTTTAACATTTAGCTCAACAATTTCACCCGACACGTCGGAGCTTATTTTAACTTCTGTTTCGGGCTGAATTTTACCGTTTGCAGTAATTATTTCTACTATTGTTCGTTTAATTGCTTTCTCTGTGTTTATTTCAAACTCTTCGGCATTTCCAAACCAACCTAAACGCTTTCCAATAATAGCTATTATTATTAAAATAATGGTTGCTATTATTAAATATTTGAAAGATTTTTTTATGTTGAGCATAATGTTATAATTTAAAGTTTAATAGGCACGCCTCTATAAAAATCAAGAATTTTTACTCTAAATACATATTCGTATTTTGCTTTAATAAGCTCCGAGCGTGCTTTTGCTAAATTGTTTTTTGCAAGATTAAAATCGACAGTGTTAATTAATCCCACATCAAATTTTTGTTGAATATAACGAAATGATTCCTGCGATGCGTTTACTGATTTTTTAGCTGCAAAATATTTTTTTAACGAGGCTGTTGCATCTGCATGTGCTTGCTGTATCTCCTTTTGTAATTGCTTTTCGGCTAAGTCATACGAGTATTTTGAGTTTAATGTACTAATTTTTGATGAGCTAATAGAATAATTTGCTTGCCAATTGTTAAATATCGGAATACTTAATCCAAAAGAAATATATTTACTTTTATTATCTTTTAGCTGGCTGTTAAAAGTTGGGGTGGTATAATCATAATTAAAGCTATAGGAATGTACTGGTAAATTATTTCCAGAACCATCAATTGTGTAACCTGTAATATATTCAGTTGGAGTAACGCCTGTAATGTTTTGTCTTTGTGACGAATATCCTGTTGAATAAGAGCCGTTTAATATTAATTTAGGACTTCGGTATCCTTTTGCAACAAGCAATCCCTTTTCGGCACTTTTCATTTTTAATTCGGCACTGCGAATTTGTGGTAATTTTTGAACTGCTTCTTGATAAATTTCTTCGGGTGATGGGATATTTAAATTTGTTTCTGGTTCTAAAATTTCGGGTTTTTCAATTTCAAAACTTTCATTAAACTTTAACTCTAAAAGCTGATATAAAGTTAAATACGACATTGAAAGTTGATTTTCAATGTTTACCAATTGCATTTCGTCCGATGCTAGTTGCGATTCCATTTCAAGATAATTTCCTTGAGCTATTGAACCAGCTTCAAATAGTTTTTTGTTTCTATTAACCTGTTGTTTAGATAATTCTACTTGATTTTGAGCAACGTATAAAAGCTCTTCATTAAATAATATTTGCAAAAATGATGAAGCAATATTAAGAGAAATATCGTTTTTTGCTTTTTGTATGTCTTCTAAACTCGCTTGAAAATTAAGCGAATATTGTTTTAAAGTATTTATGTTTTGAAAACCGTTGAAAAGCGTTACAGAACTTGATAAAGAAAAATTATTTGAATTAACATTACTTTCTGCAAATTGATTTGTTAGTGGGTCAACTGAACGCCCAACTGAATAATTTTGACTTGCCGATCCATTTAAATTTGGTAAAAACGACATTTTACTTTTTAAATAACCTTGTTTGGCATTATTTGCCGAAAGGTCTTGCATTTTTATTTGTATATTGTTATCAATGGCATATAAAATGCACTTTTCGAGCGACCATTTTTCTTGAGCAGTTGAATTAAAAAAGAAAAAAAATATAATACCAATAGCAAAAAATAATTTTAACATAAACGCAAAAAATTAAAGGCTAAAGATAATTACAAATAACAATTTTAATGAAATTAATAATAAAAATAAAGTTAAAATTATCTGTTTATTTAAACTACTGTTTTAAGCAAAAAACTGTTTGTAAATAAGTTGAGATTTTTTTTATGTTTTTTAACTTAAATCAGATAAAATGTAAACAATTGTATATTAAATAATTGTTTGGTTTCAGATAATTCCTTTATAAAAAAAATCTTAAAAAATTATTTTATATGTAAATAATTGTTTAGTTTTGACTTAAAGAAAACATTAACCAAATACAATTTGTTATGGGAAAAGGAGATAAAAAATCGCGTAAAGGAAAAATTATACAAGGATCTTTTGGCATTAAACGTCCTCGTAAAAAGAAAAACAGTATAATTCCGAAATTTAAAAAGGATGTAAAGTCTGAAGTAGTTGTTAAAAAGGCAGTTGAAATTAAAGCCGAAGTTGTTACTCCAGAAGTTGTTAAAGAAAAAGCTGTAGCCACAAAAAAACCTACAGCAATTAAAAAAGAGGTAGAAATAGCCAAAGTTACCGAAAAAATTAAAGAAAAAGCTGAACCTAAAGTTGAAACAAAAGATAAAGCTAAGCCAAAAGCTAAGGTAAAAGAAAAAGCCGAACCAAAAGCTAAGGCAAAAGAAAAAAAGACTAAATAAAAACATTAAATTTGTCCCGGTGTAAAAACTGGGACTTTTAATTTCATAGCTATTAGTTTTTTTTAAAATGAATTTTCAACAAATTCAAATAAAAATTGATGATTTTATTAAGAATTACCGTTTAGCAATTTTAGGTACTTTGTTGGTTCATGCTTTTTTTTTATTGATATTAGTAGTTTTAGAAATGGCTAAACCATCAATTAAAAGCGAGAATTCTTTTTCGATAGAGTTTGCACCTGATATGCCATCGGAAAATAAATTAATACCCGACCAAAACAATTTGCAAAATAATGGCGATGAAAGTCTCGAAAACGTAAAAAATGTTTCGTCGAACCAGGCCGATAAAAATAAAAGTTTCGACGATTATTACAAAGAGGTTGAAAATATAGTAAATAATAAACCTAATGAAAAATTTGTTGCAAACGACTACGCCGATAAACGAAATTTAGCTAAAGATTATAGCAAAGAAAATGAGTTTGTTGTTGAACCCGAAAATAATCTAAATAAACAAACAACAAATAACAAAAATTCTAGCAAAAACACTTATGCCGGAAATGCAATTGTTACATACAATTTAGGTGGTAGAAAAGCTGTTCGCCTTCCAGTTCCCGCATACCAATGCCTTGGAAGTGGAAATGTTGTAATAGAAGTGTTGGTTAATAATATGGGAGTTGTAAAATCTGCAACAATTATTTCTTCGAACACAACCTTAAACGAAAGTTGTTTATCTGATGCAGCATTTAAATCGGCATTAATTTCAAAGTTTGCAATCGACCTAAAAGCATCTAGTCTTCAAAAAGGCACAATTAATTATAAGTTTATAGGACAGTAGAGAATTGGTTTATATAAAAACTATATCTTTACATAAACTAAAACATAATTTTATGAAAACACTAAAAAGAATTTTTATTGTAGTTGTTGCAATTATTATGTTAGTGTTAATTTTTGCAGCATTTTTGCCTTCAAGTTATAGGGTGGTGCGTACAACTAGCATTAATGCTTCTATGGAAGCAATTAATATTCAAATAACCAATTTTCATAATTGGGATAAATGGTCGCCATGGAAAAATGTAGATTCTACCGAAAAATATATGTATAATGACACCCTTGGAATTGGTGGTAAAATGGAATGGACTGGCGAGATGATAGGTTCGGGCAGTATGTTAATAACAAATGTTACATTAGATTCTGTAAAATACGAATTAAAATTTAAAAATCCATGGGAATCCTTTTCAAATGGTTCATTTAGTTATTTAAAAAACGAAACAGGAACTACCGTAACCTGGACAAATGAAGGAAAACTTAGTTGGCCAATTGCACGTTTAATGGATTTTTTTATGGGTTTCGATAAAATGATGGGACCCGATTTTGAAAAAGGACTTGCTAAACTTAAAACCGTAGTTGAATCTACATCAAAATATTCATATTCTATTATGGAAAAAGAGGTTACAACAAATACCATTGCCGTTGTTCATAACAAAGTACAAATGGGTCAAATAGGAAATGTTTTGGGCGAATCTTATGGAAAAATTCAAGAATTAATTAAAAAAAATGGAGCCAATATTATTGGTGCACCAATGGCAATTACTTTAGCTTGGGATAGTTTAAGCTGGGATTTTGAAGCAGCTATACCAATTGATAAGGAAATAAAAGGAACAGATAAAGTTCAAATTAAACAATCGTATTCGGGTAAAGTTATATTTTTAAGTTACACTGGCCCTTATGAAAAAACATATAAAGCTTATACCGAATTAGAAAATTATAAGAAAGAAAAAGGTTATAGCGATAATGGCGGTCCATGGGAAGTGTATATTACCGACCCAGGTTCGGAGCCAGATACAAGCAAATGGATTACAGAAATATATTTTCCGGTGAAATAAAAATATTATTGTTTTTAAAAAAATGAATAATGCCTTTTTTAGAACAGATTTTAATTTTGAAATAGGTTTTGGACATATAAACAGATGTTTGTCGCTTGCCAATATTTTAAAAAAACTTTATAAATGCCATTTTGTTTTTACAAAAACGCCATCAAATTTAATAAATAATCATTCTGACATTAAAAACTTTATTATACATGATTTTTATTCAGAAGACAAAAGATGCGACGAAATTGTTTTTTTTAAAAACAATGCAAAAAATGGGGATATTCTTATTTTTGATTCTTATTTTTTTGACAATAATTATTTACTCCAACTTTCAAAAAAAGGAGTTAAAACTATTTCAATTAATGATTTGCCTGAAAATTGTTTAAATACCGATATAATTATTAATTATACTTTAGGAATTAAAAAAGAGCAATTTAAAATAAAAAATAACACACAGTTATTATTAGGACTTGATTATTTATTACTTCGGAAGGAGTTTTTAGATTATTTGCCTTTTAACAATAATATTAATTCAGAAAAGATATTTGTTTGCCTTGGTGCAACTGATAACATAGAAATTATTAATAAAATTATTTCGTATATTAAAATTCTTGCCCCTAATAGTAATTGTTCTATTTTAGTAGGTAACAACGAAATGCAAGAAAAACTTAATTCGTTATCTTATAAAAATATAGATGTTTTTTTTGATTTAAAGCCCAATCAAGTAATTCAGCTTATATCAAATGCTTCAATTGCAATAGTTTCGTCAAGCACAATTGCTTTAGAGTGCATGGCTATAGGTGTTAATTTAATGACAGGTTATTATGTTGATAATCAAAAATATTTAGCGCAAAACATTCAAACATACGAAATGGGTGTAAACATGGGTAATTTATATGATTTATCTCTTGAAAATTTTAAACAGTCGTATTTAACTTTACAAAAGTTTGATTACAAAGGAAAGCAACTAAAAGATTTCCCTAAAAATCAGAAAATTAATTATTTAAATGTTTTTAAAAAATTAAAAAATGAGTAGTATAGATATAAAATTAATTCCTTTAAAGGAAGGGCATTTAGAAATGGTTAGAAATTGGAGACAACTCGATGAGGTTTCCAAATATATGTACACTAACCCTAAAATTTCTGAAGTTCAACAAATAGAATGGTTTAAATCAGTTTCAGTCGATTCTTCAAAAAAGTTTTTTATTATTTCTTTTCAAGAAAAACCATTAGGATTATGCTCTGTTACAGATATAAATTATGTTTTTAAGCGATGCTCGTGGGCTTTTTACTTGGGCGATTCAAGCGTTAGGGGACAAGGAATTGGATCAAAAGTAGAGTATAACGTTTTAAATTATGTTTTTAATGAGCTTAATTTAAATAAGTTAAATTGTGAAGTTTTTGTGTCGAACGATAAAGTAATTAAAATGCACGAAAAATTTGGTTTTAGAAGAGAAGCATATTTTAGAGACCATGTTTTTAAAGATAATCAATTTTTAGATGTTGTTGAATTGGCCATGTTAAAAGAAGAATGGGATAAATTAAAAATAACAATGTTTAATAAAATATATAAAAATGAAAATTGAAAAAGGCGAAAAATATAATGTTGAGTTTATTTATACTCAAGAACAGGTAAATAAATTTATAAAAATTACTGGCGACAATAATCCGATTCATTATAACGAAGAATATGCAGGTAAAACTAGATTTAAAAAGCCTATTATTCATGGATTTCTTTCGACATCAATTTTTTCTAGAATTTTTGGGACAATGTTTCCAGGCGAGGGAACAATTTATTTGTCGTTGAAACTTGATTTTTTGAAACCAATGTACGTAAATATTAAATATACTGCTAAAGTTGAAATAAACGAAGTTTTTTCCGAAAAACATCAATGTTCGGTAATTACAAAAATTATTGATGAACAAGGAGTTGAAACAGTTTCGGGCGAATCGCTTATTTATCACAAGGAAAAGATTTAGCAAAAAAAGTTGTTTTTACCTATAATGTTTTAAATTTGTGTAAAAAACAACCATGAAAATTTTATTACTTTCTATTTTATTACTTTCGTTTTGTAAATTGTTTTCACAAAATTATGGTGAAAATTTTACAGATGCCGAGAATAATTATATATTGGTTCCAGACAATTCATCTGTAAATGTTACAAATAATTTTACTGTAGAGTTTTGGATGAGGCCAAATAAAACATTAACCTTTGCTTGCATTTTGCAAGAAGGAAGATGCAGTAATGCCACTACTTCATGGGACATATTCATACAAACAGATAGCACCTTAAACTTTGGATCAAACAATTCAGGGGTTTGCACTAATACGAACATATTTACATGTAACACTAAAGTTTTACCAGGTGCTTGTACTCATGTAACATTAAGCTATTCTTCAAGTGGAGCAAAATTTTATTATAATGGAGTGTTGCAAGCTGGTCATTATACTCAAGGGTCTTTTGCTGGCACTTTACACTATAGTAGCGATCCTTTGAGAATAGGCCATTATAAATTTGTAAATGAATCTTTGGGTGCTTTTTATGATGGATTAATAGATGAACTTAGAATTTGGAATAGAGTATTATCTGCTTCAGAAATTGCTTCAAACTATCAAAGTCCATTAAATGGAAGTGAAACAGGATTGAAGCTTTATTATAAGTTTGATAATCAGCAAAATGGACCAGGTATGGCAGTTTATAATTCAGCTACTGCAACAGGTTCAGCAATAAATGGGTTAACTTATAGCACAAATTCTTCTTCACCATTTATTGGTAACTCATGTTATACTTATGCAAGTTGTAATAACTCTATTATTACAGCAAATGGAGCAACCACAATTTGTCAAGGAGATAATATCACTCTTACTTCTAATACACAAGGTTATCCATATATTTTTCAATGGTATTATAATGGACTTCCTATAAGCGGAGCAATTAATCCAAATTATACGACAGGAACTTCTGGCAATTATTCATTAGTAGTTGATTCATTAGGTTGTTTTGCATCATCAAACATTATTCAAATAACAGTAAATCCAATACCGATTGTTTCAATAAATCCAATTCCATCATATATTAATTATAATTCATCCCCTATTGTGTTAACGGGTAATCCATTCGGAGGAATTTTTACCGGAGATGGAATGACTAATAATTATTTTAGTCCAAGTGTTGCCGGTCTAGGGGGACATACAATAACATATGATTATATTGATCAAAATTCTTGTGGTAATTCATCATCGGTATATACAATTGTATATGACACGACTGGAGTTGTTTGCACAACTTATGATACTACTTTTGTAACTATTACGGATACAAATTATATATCTGTTGCCGATACGTTAGTCATTAATGCTGTTTTAACAAATGTTGTTCCGCCAAACAATATTAATATTATTAAAATTTATCCTAATCCGGCATCAACATATATTTATATTGATAATGGGAATTATTTATTAATGAATGGCTATACAATTAAAATTGATAATAGTTTAAGTCAAACGGTATTTATTTCTCCGATTAACCAACAACAATTTTATATTAATCTTTCAACGTGGACAGGATTTGGGGTGTATTTCGTATATATAATTGATAATTTGGGAAATACTATAGAAACAAAAAAGATTGTTTTACAATAACAATGTTTACAAATTTATTAAATTCCAATTTAAAGGAGTTCCTTTTTTGATATTTGTTCTTGCTGTTTTTCCAATTATTTCTAATAAATATTTTGGGTGTAAACCATAACCAGGACGAATTGAACGAATGTTTTCATTATTAAACAATTCGCCTTCTTTTATATCTTTTACAACAAATAAAGAGCGTGAAAACTCTCGACTTTTTAAAATTTTAGGAGTAAGTTCATATGTAACTTTTCCCAAAGCTTTTTCCACTTCTCTAATGTTTTTTACTAGTTCTATAAACTCATTTGGTTCAATAGAAAAAGAAGCATCTGGTCCACCAATTGAACGGTCTAAAATGAAGTGCTTTTCAATAATTGTAGCCCCTAAAGCAACAGCAGCTATTGAGGTTGAATTAGAAATTGTGTGGTCAGATAAACCAACCATTACAGAAAATCTTTTTTCTAAATCTTTAATTGTAATAAGATTTGCCTCTTCAATTGGTGCGGGATATGATGAGGTGCATTTTAATAATGCAATTTGATTGTTTCCAGCTTTTAGACATGTGTCAATTGCAAGTTGAATATCTTCGATTGTGGCAATTCCCGTTGAAATAATTATTGGTTTTCCTTTTTGTGCAACATACTCAATTAGTGGAATATCGGTAATTTCAAAACTTGCTATTTTAAATACAGGGACTTGCATTTCTTCCAAAAAATCAACCGCAGTAAAATCAAATGGTGAAGAAAAGAATACTAAACCAAGTTTTTCTGCAATTTCTTTAAGTTTAGGTTGCCAATCCCAAGGAGTGTATGCTTCTTTATATAATTGATAAAGAGTTTTTCCATCCCAAATGGTTCCTTGTTTTATTTTAAAATAATCATTATCACAATCAATTGTAATTGTGTCGGCAGTATAAGTTTGAATTTTTATTGCATCGGCTCCTGCTTTTGCAGCGGCTTCAATTGTTTTTACTGCTATATCAAAATTATGGTTATGGTTAGCAGATAATTCGGCAATTATAAAGGTTTTATTAAACTCAAATTTAAAATTACCAATAGAAGTTATCATTATAAATATAAAGTTCTAATGAACTTAAATTACGATTTTAATGCATTAGCACCGCTTACAATTTCTAAAATTTCATTTGTAATTGCGGCCTGACGAGCTTTGTTATATGTTAGTTTTAAATGATTAATTAAAACTGTTGCATTGTCGGTAGCTTTGTGCATTGCAGTCATTCTTGCTCCTTGTTCAGACGCAAAACTATCTAAAAGCGATTTAAATAATTGTGTTTTTAAAGTTTTTGGAATTAGGTCGTTAATTATTTCTTCTTCGGCTGGCTCAAAGAAATAAAATTTTCTTAATCCTTTTTTACTTTCAGGTTTGTGAATTGGTATTGGCAAAAACTGTTCAGTTGTAACAATTTGAACAGCTGCATTTTTAAATCGATTGTATATTACATCAATTTTATCGTACTCGTTTGCAGAATATTTTAGAATTAACTCTTCGGCAAATTTTGCAACGTTTAAATATTTAAGATTATCGAAAACATGATTTTCGAAACCAATAACATTATAGTTTTTCGATTTCAATAAATCGTATCCTTTTTTACCAAAGCAATAAAAATGAACCTTACCAGCTTCGAACTGAATTGGAAAAGTTTCTTGTGCATATTGTATTGCTTGACGAACAAGGCCAGAATTAAACGCACCGCACAATCCTCTATTAGAAGTAACAACGAGCAATAAAACCTTTTTTATTTCACGTTGTTTTATAAAAGTGTTTTCGTTGGCACTATCTAAATTACTACATACTTCGGCTAAAACTTCTTGAAGTTTATTTGCGTAAGGACGCATTTTTATTACTGCGTCCTGCGATTTTCTCAACTTAGCAGCCGATACCATTTTCATGGCACTTGTAATTTGCCTTGTTGATGTTACCGATGCAATACTATTTCGTATTTCCTTAAGGTTAGCCATCTATCTAGTTAATAAAGTTGAAAGTTTAAAAAGTAAAAATTTTGTAAAGTTCATAAACCTAATTTAAAGTTTTAATTAAACCAGAAAGAATTTTAGATGTTTCTTCTGAAAGACTATATAAGAGATTAAAATTCTTCCCATCTATTTTACCTAAATCTTTAGCTAAGTATAACATTGAACGAACTTCACCACACGAACCTTTTGAAATATAAAGAAATTGTTTAAATTCTTTATTCGTTTTTCTTTCGAAGCTCTCTGCAATGTTGTTCATTACTGATACTCCAGCACGTTGTATTTGGTCTTTAAAGCTATAATCTTTATTGTTTTCAAAAACATTATATATTAACAAAATCATTTCTTTTGATTTTTGCCAAGCAATAATATCTTCAAATCTATCAAATTTCATTTTTTTGCTTTATAAACTTTAAGAACTTTCTTTACTTTATATACTTTATGAATATTTATTTTTGATTTTTTTTAGATTTTATATTTCGCAGAGATTTCAATTGCAACTTTTTCTAACACTGCTGTAATTTCGTCATTTATAGTTCCTTTGCGTAAAGATTCTAAAGTATCTGCGTGTTTATTTCTTAGAAACTCTAAAAAATCGCGTTCAAACTCTATAATTTTTTTAACCGGAACGTTTTTAAGTAATCCTTTTGTACCACAATATATTATAGCAATTTGATCTTCAACTAAAACAGGTGAATACTGTCCTTGTTTTAATATTTCAACATTTTTAGCTCCTTTATCAAGTACAGCTTTTGTTGCAGCATCGAGGTCACTACCAAATTTCGAAAATGCTTCTAACTCACGATATTGTGCTTGGTCAATTTTTAATGTACCAGCAACTTTTTTCATCGATTTAATTTGTGCATTTCCACCAACACGTGATACCGAAATACCAACGTTAATTGCAGGACGAATACCAGAGTTAAACAAATTTGATTCAAGATAAATTTGACCGTCGGTAATAGAAATTACGTTTGTAGGAATATATGCTGAAACGTCGCCCGCTTGTGTTTCAATAATTGGCAATGCTGTTAATGAGCCACCACCTTTTACTAATGGTTTAATTGAATCGGGTATATCGTTCATCATTTTTGCAATATCGTCGGCTTCAATAATTTTTGCAGCTCTTTCTAATAAACGCGAGTGCAAATAAAACACGTCGCCAGGATAAGCTTCGCGTCCTGGTGGACGGCGGAGTAATAACGAAACTTCACGGTACGATACAGCTTGTTTCGAAAGATCGTCATAAACTATAAGTGCATGGCGACCAGAATCGCGGAAAAACTCGCCAATAGCACAACCTGCAAAAGGTGCATAAAATTGCATTGCAGCAGGATCGCTGGCTGTTGCTTCTACAATAACTGTATAATTTAAAGCTCCATGTTTTTCGAGAGTTTTTGCAATATTTGCAACTGTTGAACCTTTTTGTCCAATTGCTACATAAATACAATAAACAGGTTGTCCTTTTTCGAAAAATTCGCGTTGGTTAATAATAGTATCAATTGCAATTGCTGTTTTTCCAGTTTGACGGTCACCAATAATAAGTTCACGTTGTCCACGACCAACCGGAATCATTGCATCAATAGCTTTAATCCCTGTTTGTAGTGGTTCTTTAACTGGCTGACGATAAATAACTCCTGGAGCTTTACGTTCCAAAGGCATTTCGTATAATTGACCAGAAACAGGACCTTTACCATCAACGGGTTCGCCAAGTGTATTAATAACTCTTCCAAGTAATCCTTCGCCAACTTTAATTGATGCAATTTGATTAGTTCTTTTTACTTTGTCGCCTTCTTTAATACTTTCCGATAATCCAAGCAACACAACACCAACATTATCTTCTTCAAGATTCAGTGTGATGGCTTTCATTCCATTATCAAATTCAACCATTTCATTGGCTTGAACATTAGATAATCCGTAAATTCTGGCTATCCCATCTCCAACTTGAAGTACTGAACCAACTTCGTTGAGGTCGGCTTCAGAAGTAATTCCTTTAAGTTGATCGCGTAAAATTTGGGAAACTTCGCCCGGTTTAATATCTGCCATAAATTATTATTTGTTATTTTCTAATTGTGTTTCTATTAATTCGTTTCTTACTTTTTTAAGTCTTGTTTGAATGCTTGCATCGTACTGCATATCTTCAATTTGAAGTACAAAACCTCCAATTATTGAAGCATCAACGGTAGATGTAAGTTCAATAATTTTATTGTACTTAGATTTAAGTAATTGAGAAATTTTATTTGTCGTGTTTTCGTCAATTGCAATTGGAGTAGTTAACGATGCAGTAACAATTCCTTTTTGTGTTTTGTATAAATCGAAAAAATTTCTAATAACATCGTGTAATCTATTTTCGCGACGATGTTTAATAAGCATATCAACGAAATTTATTGATAGGGTTGAAAGTGATGAAGAAAAAGTGTTTTTAAAAATTTTTTGTTTTTCAGAGGGTTTTACAACGGGACTATTAAAAATACTGTTAAATTCAGGAACGGTAGCAATAACTTCGTTAATAAATTGCATATCGTTTTTTACTTTTTCGAGTAAATTATCTTCGGTTGCAATTAACAAAAGTGCTTTGGCGTAACGAACTCCAATTTTGCTATAATTCATTATTAATTCAAATTAATATCTTTAATTAAACTTTCGATGAATTCTTTTTGATTGTTATCTTTAAGAAGCTCTTTCTTTAATATTTTTTCAGCAATTTCAACTGATAAAAATGAGATTTGATTTTTAATATCTGTAAGTGCGGCCATTTTTTCAGATTGAATAATAGCTTTTGAGTTTTCAATTAATTTGCCAGCTTCAACATTTGCTTGAGTTTTTGCTTCAGAAATAATTTTATCTTTTATTTCTCGAGCTTCTTTAATTAGCAAATCGCGTTCTTTACGAGCTTCGTTAATAATATGTTCGTTTTCGGATTGTAATTTTGTCATTTCGTCTTTTGCTTTTTCGGCCGATTTAAGTGCGTTTTCGATATTTTCTTCGCGTTCTTTAATCATTTTCATTATTGGCTTCCAAGCATATTTGCCAAGTATTAGTAACACTATTGTAAAAGACAGTAGCATCCAAAAAATTAAGCCTATACCGGGGGTTACTAGTTCCATATTATTTGTAATTTATAAATTTTAATAAATTAAAACTTATCAATGCAACCAATCGTTGCATTGATAAGTAAATTTCTTTTACACGAAAAGAATTAAAAGACAAACAACAATAGCAAAAAATGCAACACCTTCGATAAGTGCTGCAGCAACAATCATATTTGAACGAATGTCGCCTACGGCTTCTGGTTGACGTGATATTGCTGTTAAAGCATTACCACCAATGTTACCGATACCGATACCTGCTCCAACTGCAGCAATACCAGCACCAATTCCAGCACCCATTTTTGCAATAGCTGTGCTTGCAAGTGCTTGTAAAATAATTGTTAATGTAATCATATATATAAAGGTTTAAAAAAGTTTAAAAAAAGTTTTTTGTTCTATGTTCATTGTTCTATGTTCATTGTT
>JAVHRJ010000221.1:0-4644 GCA_036171595.1 Bacteroidales bacterium | reverse complement strand
TTAACACAATATTTTTTATGATGAGTTCGGCAACTGAAAAAAAAATTAATTCTGAAATTAAAATATTCCCAAACCCTGCGAATAAACTAATAACAATTCAATCAAGTTTTAATTTATGCAATAACGAAATTACAATATATGATATTCAAGGTAATGAGATGCTGAAACTAGTTCAGCATGACGTATGGAATAATATTTCAATTGACATTAGCAATTTACCAACTGGTTTGTATTTTGTTACAATAAATGGAAAAGAATTGAATTATAATAAAAAAATTGTAATTTCAAGATAAAAATCGCAATTTTTATTTTTGGTATTTATAATGTCCAATAATTTTATATTCGAATAAACAATCGGCTAAGACCTGCCCACCTCCAATATTATGAACAATTAAATATCTTTTACCGTCAGGCGATTTCTTGTTTACAACTATTCCAATATGTGTAATTGCACCACCTAAATTCCAACACACAATATCGCCAGGGAAATAATCATCATAATTTTCAGTAATTGGTTTAACGGTTCCGTGACGAGTAAAAAACACCATTAAATTTGGAACTCTTCTATGGTCAATATTTTTATCGGTT
The DNA here is from genome assembly GCA_036171595.1 of Bacteroidales bacterium. Taxonomy (GTDB): domain Bacteria; phylum Bacteroidota; class Bacteroidia; order Bacteroidales; family GWA2-32-17; genus GWA2-32-17. Next base: position 4,056 of record JAVHRJ010000221.1, on the reverse strand, counting down.
TTTGACAATCCCCATGTTTTAGGATATTTTGAAAAATTAGCTTTCATATCTTCATGCACTTCTTTTTGAAGATCAATCCCTAATTTCCTATAAGCTCTAATTACAACATCAGTGCAAACTCCTTTATTACTTGGGATATCGCCATTAGGGTATTTCATAGTAAAATAACTTGGATCGTAAGTTACATTTTGTTTTGTTAATGAAATAGCAGAATCAGAAAGATTTTCAAAAAACATTTTCTGACAAAACGAATTAAATAACAATATACAAATAAATAATATTAAAAGAAATAATTTTTTCATTTATTAATTTAAAGGGAAATATTTTATTTTTTACTAAAAAACTTTTCAATTAATTCGATTAAAAAGTTTTGAGAAAAAGGTTTTGAAACATAGTCGTTACAACCTGAATTAATAGCTTTTTCTTTATCGCCTAATAATGCATTTGCTGTTTGTGCAATTATAATCACATCTTTATTAAATTGTCTAATTTGCCTTGTAGCATCGTAGCCGTCCATTTCGGGCAATTTCATATCCATAAAAATTAAATCAATATCTGAATTCTCGCGACAAATTTGAACAGCTTCAACTCCATTTCTAGCATATAAAATCTTTTTGCTAAAAGATTCTACTTCTATAGCAATTAACTTTTCTGAAACTTCTTCATCTTCTACAATTAATATAACAATATTAAAATTTTGTGTTTTGTTTTTGGCTTGATAAGTTACAATGTCATTTCCTTTAATTTCATAATTATAAGGAATATTAAAATAAAATGTAGAACCTACTTCCTCAATACTTTCAACCCATATTTCACCACCAAGTAGTTCAACATAGGCTTTAGTAATAGCCAATCCCAAACCAGCACCCTGACGTGCCATTTTATCCTCAATATCAGCCTGTATAAATCTCTCAAAAATGGCTTTTTGTCTATCTTTAGGAATTCCAATACCTGTATCTTTTACATAAAATTCTAATACTTCTAAACTTGATTCAGATTTAACATTACACCCGAATTCAATTTCACCTACTTTGGTGTACTTAATTGAATTTTTAATTAAATTAGTAAGTATTGCAAATAATTTTTCGCGATCGGTTTTAATAATTATATTTTTTGGTATTGTAGTTTTATATCCTAATTTAATTCCTTTAACTTCAGCCTCTGGTTTAAAAAAAGTATTAAGATATTCTAATTGTTCGTTAATATTTGTTTCTGAAATTTTTACTTTTACTGTGCCCGATTCTATTTTTGAAATATCAATTATATCACTAATAATATTAAGCATTCTTGTGCCACTTTTTTCAATTATTTCGATAAATTCTTTTTGTTTATCGATTGAAAGATTTGGTTTTTTAAGCAAACCTGCAAAACCTAAAATTCCATTCATTGGAGTTCTAATTTCGTGACTCATATTAGCTAAAAAAGCTGATTTTAGACGTTCGCTTTCTTCAGCTTTTTCTTTTGCAATTTGCAACTCAAAATTTATTTGTTTATACTCTTCGTTTTGAGATTCAATTTCTGCATTTTTTTCTTTTAAATTTCTTTCATACGATTTAACACTTGTAACATCAACACCTATGCTTGCAGTACCTATAATTTCATTATTTTCAGAAAGTAAAGAAATATTATACCACGAAATAAACAATTTACTCTTATATTTTGTTATAATAATATTCTCATAATTTTTATAACTATTAATTGAATTAAGATTTTTATAAAAAACTTTAAGCACATCTTCCATTATATCTTTGGGTATAAACAATTCAAACCAGTTTTTACCGTTTACTTCTTCTCTTGTATAACCTGTAATTTCTAATAAATAATTATTACAATAATTTATAGTGCCATCTCTATTTAATAATAATGATACAATATTACCACTTTCAAGAATTTGCGATAATCGTCGTTCTGTTTCAACAAGTTTTAATTGTGCTAATTTATTTTGCCAATTTTTATATTGTTTTAACATAACAATTCCTAAAAGCATTGTAGCTGGAGAATATATCAATATTAAAGGCAATGCAATTGTTTTTATAGTTGGAAAAATATTATTTGTAGGTAAAAATAAAGTACATATCGACATAATAACGTGCACAATTATTCCCATAACTAACAATTCCAAATAATATTTTTTTGTTTTCCAATTTGGTCTATATTTTCTCCAAAGCAATCCTATTGTACCCGAAGAAACAATTACTGCAATACCCATCCATTGACCATCTCCACCAATATACCATCTTACAAGTCCTGCTATTGCCATTGTTATTATAGCTGGTATTGGACCAAAAAATAAACCTGAAATAGAAATCATAACTGAACGTGTATCGAATACAATACCAGGCACAAGAGTCCATGGAGTAAACATTAACAAAACACAAATTCCACCTAAAAAAAATCCTGTTAATATTTTTGCAATTATAGTTTTAGAATTTTCATTTTTAATCCAAAAACTTTCATAAAGCATTGCAAAAGCAAGCAAAATTGCTGTATTTTGTAATAGTCCTATTATAATTGAATCTTTCATCTATTTTTTTTATACAAATTATTTTGTTTGACCACCAACAATTTTATTGTATTCAATATCATTAGGTTCCCACAATTCTATTTTATTGTTTTCAATATCAATAATGTGTATAAACTTGCCATAACTATAAGTTTCGATAGAATCTATAATTGTTACCCCTTCTTTTTTAAGTTCATTTACCAACAAATCAATATTTTCGACTCTATAGTTAATCATAAAATCTTTTGTTGATGGTTCAAAATATTTTGTTTTATCAGAAAATGGACTCCATTGCGTAAATCCTTTTTTTGTAGAATCAACACCTTGCCACCAAACAAAAGTAGTTCCATAATCGTTGGTATTAAAACCCAAATGAGTTTTATACCATTCTTTTACTTTTTTAGCATCTTTACATTTAAAAAAAATACCGCCAATACCAGTAACTTTTTTAAAGTTATTATCGCCATTTGAATTATTTGTTATTATAGTTTTAAATGCAAAACCAAAACTAAACGAAGTAACAATTGCTAAAATTATTAAACTGTTTTTTTTCATATTTCTTAGCTTTTGAGTTTTTTAATTATTTAGTTGCTAAATTTAAACATTTTAGCAAAACTATTATAGATTTTATCAATTTTATTCTTCATAAAATTATTGCTTTGTTTAATTTATCGAAGCTAAGCTAACTATACTATCAAAAAAAATTAATCAATTATTTTCATTTTGTTTTTTTCGTCGAAATAAACTGCTGGTAACGTAAAATTATTTTTTTACAATTTTACTAGTAAATATTTCGTTGTTAGTTTTTAGTTTTAAAAAGTAAATACCGTTTGATATATTTGAAATATTTATCGCATTTTTATTAAATGCTTTATACACTTCTCTTCCAAATACATCAACCACTGAAACTTCGAAATTATTGTCATTTAATTTTACATTAACAATTCCAGTTGTAGGATTAGGAAATATTTGCACATTGTTATTTTCGTTATTATTGTTAATCGAATTTAAATTAACACACGAAACAATAGCTTCCCAACCATTGCCTGTTACAAAATCATCGGCATGAAAACTAAAAGTTAAAGCTCCAGAAACATCAGTAGAAGTAATAATACCAGGAGAATCTGTTCCACAATAAGTTCCAATTAATGTTGATGACGTACTTGGACCATCAAATATTTGCAAATAATCGTATCCGCAATTTTGTTCAAATTCAACATCATAATTTAAAAAATCGACTTTTACAGCCTGGTTAACTGATGGAGATAAAAATGTTGTAACATAATTCATAGAATTATTATAAATAGCAAAACTTCCACCATCGTCATAAAACATTGCTGAACAGGTAGTAACTTGTTGGTTAGAAATAAGAACAAGTTCCCCAATAACAATAGACTTAGTAATATAAGTTGAATAGGTACCATCTGAAATAAGAAATTTTAGATTGATAACTGTACCAATTGGTGTTATTGCAGCTATTGTTATATTAAAAGTTAAAGGAATAATTTGAGATACATTAATAACACCAACATTAACATTAGAATTATTTACCG
>JAVHRJ010000220.1:0-4649 GCA_036171595.1 Bacteroidales bacterium | reverse complement strand
TGGTGGAATGGAACATCAAACAATGACTACACTTTCTGATTTTGATTTTAGATTAATTATTCATGAACTTGGGCACATGTGGTTTGGCGATAATGTTACTTGTTCTAACTGGCAAGATATATGGATAAATGAAGGATTTGCTACATATACGCATTATATTGGGTTACAAAATTTACAGACTCAAGTAAATGCCGATCAAATGATTATTAATACTCAGAATGATGTAATGGCTTCGCCTGATGGTAGTGTATATGTCCCTATAACACAAATTTTTGATGAATTAAGAATATTTGATTACAGGTTAACTTATGAAAAAGGTGCTGCAATTATACATACAATGCGTTTTATGTTAAATAATGATTCATTATTTTACAGTGTGTTACAAAATTTTCAGCAAACTTATAAAGACTCTGTTGCCACTGGCGATGATTTTAAAAACATGATTTCAAGTATGTCAGGAATCGATTTTACCGATTATTTTAATCAATGGTATTATGGAGAGGGTTTTCCAACATATAATATTGTTTGGCAGCAAATATCAGATACGGTTTCATTTACTGTAAATCAACAAACATCAATGCCATCTATAACACCATTTTTTAAACTACCTATTGAAATTAAATTTATTTGGGGTGGGGGAGATACTATTATTCGTTTTGACCAAACTTATAATCAACAACAGTTTTCGGCAATTATTCCGCATGTTATTACTAATTTGCAAGTAGATCCAAATAATTGGGTTACCGATGGCACTGCAAATATAATGATGGGAGAATCAATTCATAATATTTTACAAAATGTTATAATAAATCCAAATCCTGCTAAAGATTATATAAATTTAAAATTAGAATTCAATACTAGTATTAATTACTTTGAAATTTACAATTTTACCGGAAGTTTAGTTAAAACCTTTTTAATGAATTCAGATGCAATAAAAGTTGATATTTCTGATTTAAAAAATGGGATTTATTTTATTAAATGTATTAATAATAAAAACATTACACCTATTAAATTTGTTGTAAACAGATGAAGTATATTGTAATTTTATTTTTATTATTATGTATAATGTTATTAAATTTGAATGCTCAAGATTCAATTGTAAATAACAATAAGAATTATATTGATGAACGTTATATCGAAAAGTACAAAAATATACCAGCAGTATATTTAAGTGAGTACAATAAATATAATTATTTTAGTATTGTTGATTTAGATTCTGGTTTAACATTAAAGTATAAGCCAAATGTGGCACTTAGCTTTGGGCCTGGGTTTGGGTATAAATGGTTTGGTGTAGATTTGTCGCTTTTATCAATTGGTAAAAAAAATGATAGTATTTATGGTAAAACTCAAAAAATTGATATTCAAACGCATTTATATTTAAAAAGATTTATTGCCGATTTTGTATTTCAGGATTATCAAGGATTTTACCACGATACTTTAGTTTTAAAGGATACAACAAAAACAATTTTGCAACATACTACTATTCGCCCTGATATACATTTAACAAGTATTGGCGGAACTTTCATGTACTTTACAAATTATAAAAAGTTTTCTTTTAAATCAACGTTTTCGCAAACTGAATTTCAGAAAAAAAGTGCAGGTACTTGGGCATTTGGTGTCAATTTTCATTATTTATCGGTTTATGGCGATTCTAGTTTAATAAATCAATCGTACAAACCATATTTTGATTCATTAACATATTACAAAAGTATTTATACGAGAAATTTAGGAATAATTGGTGGTTATTTTCACACATTTACTTTGCATAAATGGTTTACAACTTTATCTTTACTTGTTGGATTTAATGGCAAAAAAGAACTTTTTACTTTAGAGGATGATATTGTGCAAAGAGATACAATTAATTTGTCTAGTAAAATTGAACTTCGATTAGGGTTAGGATATAATTCTAATCGAGTTTATTTTGGAATTAATTTCGTTGGCGACAGCTTTGGCTTTAGTAAAACTCGTCAAGAATATGGTACAATAAGATTATATTTAGGATATCGATTTTCACCTAAACTTATAAAAAATGAAAAAAATATTTAGTATAATGTTATTTTTGATACCATTTTTTTGTTGGTCTCAATTTGTTGATTATAATACAAATAAATTAACTTCCGAAAAACAATTTAAACCAGTTCTAAAATCTTTGTCAACTCTACAAAATAATTTTGACCAGAAATTTGTACACATTGATTTAGCTGTAACCGATACAAGTACTTATATTTTTGGGTCTGTTAAATATAAATTGTTTGCTAAAAATTTAATTGACACTGTTTATTTTGAATTTACAACAAATATAACAATTGACAGCATACAAATTAATAATCAAAATTCTCTATATTATTACTCAAGCGATTCGCTATTAGTTTTTTCAAATCTTACAATTAGTCAGGGTAATGAATTTTGGGTACAAATATGGTATCATGGAAATCCAAATCCTACGGGCTATATGAGAGGTGTAAATCATACAACTGACACTATTTTTCATCAAACTGTAACGTGGACATTATCAGAATCGTTTCATTTAAAAGATTGGCTTCCATGTAAACAAGATTTAACTGATAGGTTTGATTCTGCTTGGATATTTATTACTGTTGATACCTCACTTAAAGCTACATCAAATGGTATGTTATCACAAATATCACAATTAGGAAATGGAAAAGTTCGTTATGAGTGGAAAGAACATCATCCAATTGTGTATTATTTGTTATCATTTGCTGCAAGTAAATATATTGAGCATAATGTTTATGCGCATCCAGCTAATTATTCAGATAGTATTTTAATACAAAATTTTATTTATAACAATCCACAATTTTTAATAGATAATGCGTGGAATTTTTCGCAAATGGCTCCAATATTTGAAATGTATTGCGATAAGTTTGGGCAATATCCATGGGCTGATGAAAAATTTGGACATGCATTATGTCCGGTAAAAGGTGGAATGGAGCATCAAACAATTACTTCATTAGGTTTTCTTGATACTTGGTTGGTTGCACACGAATTAACTCATCAATGGTTTGGCGACCATATTACTTGCGCAAGTTGGCAAGATATATGGATTAATGAAGGTTTTGCTTCTTATGGTGAATATTTATATGCTCAAAATTTAGTCAATCAACAGCTTGCTGATGAAGTGATTATACAATGTCATAAACGTGCTAAATTAGAACCATTTAAAAGTGTTTATGTGCCTTTTGCCGATTCGTGGGACGAAAACAGAATTTTTAGTAGTAATTTAAGTTATAAAAAAGGTTCTGCTATAATTCACATGCTTAGATATTTGTGTAATACCGATTCTTTGTTTTTTGTTGCATTAAAACAGATGCAAACGCAGTTTGCCGATAGCGTTATTACTGGCGAAGATGTTAAGAATATTTTTGAAACTGTAAATGGAAAAAGTTTTACGGATTTTTTTAATCAGTTTTATTATGGCGAAGGTTATCCTATTTATAAATTAACATGGCATCAAGATTCTACAATAGTGGGTTGGAACGATTTAAAAATTAAAATTGAGCATCATGGTAGTTCTGTAAATAATAACTTATTTACTATACCAATACAAATAAAGCTTATGTATTCAAATTTAAGCGACTCAACCGTTATTATTCAACCAATTCAAAATATTGAGAATTTTGTTATAAATACAAATGGAAATAAAGTTGTTGATATAATTTTTGATCCACAAAATTGGGTATTGGATAGTTTATTAAGTATTTCGCAAGATATTCAACAAATTAGTATATCTGATTTTTTTATAACAATTGGCCCTAATCCTGCACTTGATGAGTTGTTTTTTAAATACTCTGGTCCTGATAATTTTAAAGGAAGTATTAAACTTTTCGATTTGTCGGGGAGAGAAATGTTAAATTATAACATTATATCGAATAATGAAATTATTACATTAAATAATTTAAATCCCGGAATGTATATGGCAGAAATTAACGGGAACCACATACAATTAGTAAGAAAATTGATTATGAAAAAATAAAACCTAACAGGTTATACAACCTGTTAGGCTTATAAGTTTTATTTTGATTTTTGTGCATCAACAACAGCAATTGTAACCATATCAACAATTTCGCGAACAGAACTTGCTAATTGTAATACGTGTACCGATTTTTTTAATCCCATTAAAATAGGACCTATAGCTTCGGTATTAACCATTTCTTGCATAAGTTTATATGCTATATTACCCGATGATAAATTAGGAAATATTAAAGTGTTTACGTTTTCTTTACCTAATTTTGAAAATGGAAAAAGTTCGTTACGCATATCAACATTTAATGCGAAATTAGCTTGAAACTCACCATCAACAATAATTTCTGGATGTTGTTCGTGTAATATTTTTACAGCATCGCGAACTTTTTTAGTTTCTTCGTTATCTGTTGAGCCAAAATTTGAATAAGAAAGCATTGCAATTCGTGGAGTAATGTTAAATTGTTTAACTGTATTGGCTGTTAATATTGCAATATCAACCAAATCTTGTGTCGAAGGGTTTATGTTTATTGTAGTGTCAGCAAAAAAGTATGGGCCTTTTTTTGTCATCATAATATACATTCCAGCAACTAATCTAACGCCTTCTTGTTTTCCAATAATTTCCAGTGCAGGAAGAATGGTAGCAGGATATTTTCTTGTTAATCCAGAAA
>JAVHRJ010000219.1:0-4673 GCA_036171595.1 Bacteroidales bacterium | reverse complement strand
CGGGGTATAGCGCAGTTGGCTAGCGTATCTGCTTTGGGAGCAGAGGGTCCTCAGTTCGAGTCTGAGTACCCCGACAAAAAAAGGTTAGAATCATAATGGTTCTAACCTTTTTTTATTTGCATATATAATTTCACAATTTTTATATATTTGTAAAAACAATTTTAATTTCATTCACTATGAAAAAAATAATATGCAATATTTTTTTATTTAATTTATTGTTTTTGTTTACCAATGTTTTTAGTCAAGATAAATTTACTGTAATAAAAGTCTCAGGCAGTATTTTAATCCAAAGTACAGGTTCAGCTTTAGGTATTGGAACTGCATTTTCTCAAAACGAAGATTTGCTTTTTAAAATTCCAGAATCGCGTGCAGCAGTTATCAATCCTAAGCGTGGAAGATATTTATTAACTTCTAACAATGTATCAGAATTTAAAAATTCTAAATCAAATTTTTTACCTTCAACTAACAATATAAGTGCAAGGGGTAGCGACAATATTCTTAATATAAACGATTTAAAAAGCTGTTTCGAAGGTAATTTTGTTGTTTTCGATAAGGTAAAAATTAAAATTAGTCCCGCTTTTTTCCCTATGAATGATAAAAAATATTTTTATATAAGATACATGTATAAAAACGAAACAATAAATAAAAAACTGGCTTATAGCAGCGATACATTGATAATTAATAAAAATGAATTACTTACAATTGATGGCAAACAAATTCCAAACCCAGAAATTACCGAAATGAAACTAATGTATATGGAAGAAGGCGAAAAATATGTATCTACCCCAATTTGTATATTTAAACCTGTTTTTCCTGATTTAACTCAACTTAAAAATGAACTTAAAATTATGTTGGAACAATTGAATGACAAATCTTATAATGATAAAATTGCTGAAATAACAATATACATTAACGATTTTTATGGAAATCCTGAATCAAATAATTTGAAAAGCTGGTTGAAAGAAAATTTTGGTTTAATGCAATAAATTTAGATACCTAGTTTCTTTATGAAACACATTTTTTTACTATTGTTGTTGTTCACATTCTTTGCAAATTGTTATTCGCAAAATCAAAAGTTTAATATAAATTATTATTCTGCAAGAGATTACGGTAAAGGACTTGAAGCTACTAATCAATCTTGTGTTCAGGATAAAATGGGAATTTTATATTTTGGAAATGCAGGTGTAATAATTAAATTTGATGGTGTTAATTGGACGCAAATACCTGTTAAGCAACAAAGTACATGGATACTATCATTAGCCGTTAGTGATAACAATTATATTTATGTTGGTGCACAAAATGAATTTGGATTATTAAAACCCAATTCAAAAGGAAAACTTGTTTATGTTTCTCTATCGGATAAATTATCAAAAGAGCAAAAAGTTTTTACAAAAATTAATAGAGTATTAACGTGGAAAAATAACGTAGCATTTCAGTCTGAAGAGGCAGTTTATTTATATTCCAATAACAAACTAACAACAATTTTACCAGAAACTTCTTTTCACCTATCGTTTATAATTAATGATGAACTATATATTAGGCAACGCAATATAGGAATTATGAAGTTAGTAAATAACAAATTGCAACTTATTAAAGGTACAGAGTTTTATAAGAATTTTGGTGTTTTTTCTATACTTGAAAATTCCGATAAAACTAAATTAATAATAATGACTCGAGAAGATGGATTTTGGCTATTTGATTGTAAAACATATAATTCTACACCAATATTATCTTCTGATTGTAATTTATTAAAACAATATGAAATATATGGTGCAATAAAACTTTCTGATGGCAATATTGCGATAAATACATTAAATAATGGAATAATAATTACTAATGAACAGCTAAAAATTCTGAATAAAATAAATCATAATAATGGGTTAAAAGATAATGGGGTGTTAGCTTTAATGCAGGATTTTCAAGGAAATTTATGGGCGGGTTTAAATAATGGAATTTCTCAAATTCAATATTCATTACCTATTTCATCTTATAGTACAGAATCGGGTATTTTGGGCAACATTACTTCAATTTTAAGATATAATTCAAAACTGTTTGTTGGTTCAACAAATGGTCTTTTTATCCAATCTGAAACTAACAACGAATCATTAAATTTAGTTCCTTATCATGATTTTACAAAAGGAGTAAAAAAAATGTGCAAGGCATTTGATTTTTTAATATTAGGCACACAAGATGGACTTTTTGGAATTAAAAATAATACAATTAAAAAAATTGATGATACTGAAGTAAATGCAGTATATTATTCTAATTATTTAAAAATTTTATTTGTAGCCGGAAAAAACAGTTTGATTATTTATGAATATTCGGGAAGCTGGAAAAAGTTGTTAGAAATTAATGAAGTTTCAGAAGAAATTATTAGGTTTGAAGAAGAGCAAACTTCAAATGGTTCAATTGTATGGATGGGAACAGCATTGCAAGGAATGATACGACTTAAATATACAAGTATAACAAATTACAAAATTGATAAATTTAATTCTAACGATGGATTAATTGATAATGCGTGGACAATACCTTTCAAAATTGATAATAAAGTTGTCTTTTCTCAACGTAAAGGTTTAATGCAATTTGTTAATGAGGAATCGATAATAGAGCAATTGCCCGATTCGCTTAAAAATAATCCTGAATTTTATAAGGGTTATTTTGATTATTATAATTTTTATAATCAGAAAGAACGAATTAATTTACCATTTTATCTAATAGAAGATGCTAAGAATAGATTTTATGTGAATTTAGATGGCGAAATAGGATATTTTGATAAAACCAATTTATATTCTTGGGTTACGCAGCAATTCTGTCTGGCAGATATTGGCAAGGCAAATGTTTTTTTTCACGATGATGATGGTATTTGCTGGATTGGTGGCGATGATGGACTTTTAAGGTTTGATGAAAACAAAGTGAAAAATTATTCAATCGATTTTTGTTCAATATTAAATAAAGTAACCTGTGGACTTTCTGATTCAATAATATATGATGGATATAGTGAAAGTTATTATAACAAATCAAATAATTTTAATATCGATTATAAATTAAATACAGTTGGGTTCAATTTTTCTGCTCCTTTTTTTGAAGGTACCGATAAAATATTATATTCATATATGTTAGTTGGGCAGGATACTTCATATAGTTCATGGAATTCTGAAAATCATGTTCTTTTTACAAATTTATGGGAAGGTAATTATATTTTTAAAGTAAGAGCAAAAAATGCTTATGGGCATATTAGTTCAGAAAGCTCTTTTAAATTTAGTATATTATCTCCATGGTATAGAAAATATTGGGCATATTTTATTTATTTAGTTGTGTTAATTGTTATAATATTGATAATTGTTAGGTTAAATTCCCAAAGATTAATCGCCAAAAATAAAAAATTAGAAAAAATAATACTTGAACGAACATATGAAATTCATGAAAAAAATATAGAGTTACAAATTCAGAAAGAAGAAATACTCGATTCTATAAATTATGCTCGAAGAATTCAAAAAGCTGTATTACCCGATTATGAGTTAAGCCTGAATGGAATTGGTGAGCATTTTATTATTTTAAAACCTAAAGATATTGTATCTGGCGATTTTTATTGGACTGCAAAAATGGGAATTAATAACAATGAACATTTAAAAATATTTACTGTTGCCGATTGTACAGGACATGGTGTGCCAGGTGCATTTATGAGTATGCTTTGTATTTCGCTTCTAAATGAAGTAGTGCTTAAAGAAGGTATTGTTCGCCCAGATGAAATTCTTAATAAAGTACGAGAATTGATTATTCAATCACTAAAACAAAAAGGAATTTCGGGTGAGCAAAAAGATGGGATGGATATTTGTTTTTGTGTTTACAATAACAATACACACGAATTGCAATATTCAGGAGCAAATAATCCATTGTATATTGTTAGAAATAAAAATAAAGAATCTATAATTTATGATAAACAGTTGGAACAGAATGATTTAATGTTATATGAAATAAAAGGTGATGCTATGCCAATAGCCATTTATGAGAAAATGAAACCGTTTACTTTGCACACTGTTAAAATGTTAGATGATGATAGAATATATTTGTTTTCTGATGGTTTTGCCGACCAGTTTGGTGGTACAAAAGGGAAAAAGTTTATGTATAAAAATTTTAAGATTGCTTTAATGGAAACTCAATCTTCTGAAATGGAAAATCAGAAAACATTACTCGATAAACAAATTGAAGATTGGAAAGCATGCATTAATTCTGCTACTAATAGTTTTTTTGAGCAAGTTGACGATATTTGTGTAATGGGCGTTAAAGTATAAATAAATATCATGAATTATTTGTTGAATTATTTATATTTTTGTCCAAAATATTTTATAAATGGCATTATTTGTTAAACTTAAAGTGTTATTTATGTTTACAATTATTTTTATTTATAGTTGTAAAAAAGAAAATGGACATACTTTTCTTCGTGTAATTCCAACTTCCGATACTTCAATAATATCATTAAATGTAGCTGATGCTAATGGGTCTTTTATTCTTGATGGAAATTATCATGAAGTAAATTCGCGACTCGAATTATCTTATGTTTTAAATAATATGGTAAAATATGAAGTAAAAGATTGGACTCCTGAACTTACACTTTATCATTACCAATACTCCGATTTTTCTATTAATAAATATTTTGGTGAGTTCGAAAAAAT
>JAVHRJ010000218.1:0-20750 GCA_036171595.1 Bacteroidales bacterium | reverse complement strand
GTGAGCTGTTATAACTTTACAAACTGCATATAACATTACAAACCCTTTTATTCCTTTATATTTAGTAGGCTTAGGAACAAGAGATTCTATGATACTTGAATTTTCATCGACAATTGCTGGTTTAATTTTAGCTGGAAAAGTTGGCTCAAGTATAGCTTCTGAAATTGGGACAATGAGAGTTACCGAACAAATTGATGCACTTGAAGTTATGGGAATAAATTCTGCAAGTTATTTAATTTCTCCAAAAATAATAGCTGCTATTGTTATTAATCCTTTTTTAACTCTTATAAGCATATTTATTGGAATTTTTGGAGGGTATCTTTCAGGTGTTTTGTCGGGGGCTATTTCGAGTCAGAATTATATTTATGGCATTCAATATGCATTTGAACCATATTACATTACCTATACTTTAATTAAAACATTATTTTTTGCTTTTATTATTACATCAGTTTCATCGTACCAAGGTTTTTATTGTTCGGGCGGAGCATTAGAAGTAGGGAAATCGAGTACAAAAGCTGTGGTTTACAGTAGTTTATTGATATTATTGTTTAATGTTATTTTAACCCAACTTTTATTAACACATGATTGAAGTAAAAAACATTAGTAAACAGTTTGATGATGGTTATAAAGTTTTAGACAATATTAATATTGTTTTCGAAACTGGAAAAACTAATCTTGTAATTGGCCAAAGTGGCTCTGGTAAGACTGTTCTACTAAAATCACTTGTTGGTTTACATGAAGTTGACGAAGGAAGCATAAATTTTGATGGAAGAAATTTTTCTGCTATGAATTTTAAAGAACGAAGATTAATTCGAAAAGAGTTTGGAATGGTTTTTCAAGGAGGTGCATTATTTGATTCGTTATCAGTAATAGAAAATGTAATGTTTCCGCTTAACATATTTTCAAAACTATCATCATCAGACAAATTAGAAAGAGCAAATTTCTGCTTAAAAAGAGTTGATTTAATAAACAAAAATCACTTATTCCCCTCTGAAATTAGTGGCGGAATGAAAAAAAGAGTAGCAATTGCTAGAGCCATAGCATTAAATCCAAAATACCTATTTTGTGATGAACCAAATTCAGGATTAGACCCTGTTACTTCAATAATAATTGATAATTTAATTAAAGAAATTACTAGCGAATATCAAATAACTACTATTGTAAATACACACGACATGAATTCTGTTATGGAAATTGGCGATAAAGTAGTGTATATTTATAAAGGACACAAATGCTGGGAAGGCAATAAAAACGAGATATTTAATACTGATAATAAAGAACTAAACGACTTCATTTTTGCATCAGAATTAACAAAAATGATTAAAACGAAAATAAATTAGTTTTAATTAAAATTAGCCAAAATTGACTCAAATATTATAATTCCATCAGTATTTGATAAATCTGTATCTGAAGCCCTTTCAGGATGAGGCATCATTCCAAAAACATTTTTTTTATCGTTACAAATTCCAGCAATATTTTCGATAGAACCATTTGGGTTTGCATCGCATCCTATATTACCAGTTTCATCGCAATATCTAAAAATAATTTGTTCATTTAAACGCATAGCTTTTAAAGTCTCATTATCAGCATAATAACGGCCTTCGCCATGTGCAATAGGAATTTTTAAAGCTAAATCTTTATTTACCAATTTTGTTAAAACAGAATTGCTATTACTAGCTTTTATAAAAGTGTTTTTACAAATAAATTTCTGATTTGTATTTGCTAATAATGCACCTGGTAATAAATTACTTTCGCATAATATTTGAAAACCATTACAAACACCAAAAACAAAACCTCCTTTATTTGCAAATTCAATAACTTTTTCCATTACTGGCGAAAAACGAGCAATAGCTCCAGAACGTAAATAATCGCCAAACGAAAATCCACCTGGAATAATTATAGCATCAACATTTTGTAAGTTTTTTTCTTTATGCCAAAGCTCAATAACATCCTGTTTTAAAATATCTTTTAAAACATAAATCATATCTTGATCGCAGTTAGAACCAGGGAAAACTACTACTCCAAACTTCATAAATAAATTAAATTAATTTCATCAAAGGTAAATATTTTTAGCTTTTTTATTTATTTTATTTTAACTGAAATTAATTATTTATTAAAGTTAACAACTAACAAATAAACTTATAAAAAAAAAGGTGAATGTTTAAATTTTAATTTAAAATATTACTTTTGATTGTAAATTGTTTTTAAATGGAAATTAGTAACGAAGAAATTAAAATTTTTATAGATACGCTAACATCTCTATCATCTTATAATTTTTCTGAATACTCAGATAAATCATTTAGAAGAAGAATGGAAAAAATTGTAAACGATAACAATTGTAATTTAGACGATATTATAAAAAAGATAAGAAAAAACTCGGAGTTTTTAGAAAAAATAGTTAGAGATATTACAGTTAATACCACCGAAATTTTTAGAGACCCAAAGGTATGGTTAGAAATAGAAAAAGAAGTTATACCAAAGTTAAATAAACTAGATAAAATAAATATTTGGCATGCTGGATGCTCATCGGGACAAGAATTGTATTCGATGTTAATTTTTTTATCGGAATTTGGACTTTTTGAAAAAACGAAATCGATTGGAACCGATTTAAACTCCGAAATTTTAGAAGAAGCAAAAAAAGGCGAATTTAAATATCGTTTTAATGCTGAGTATTTACCTAACTTTGATGAAGTATTAAATTATAAACCAGAAAAAGAAAAAATTCCATATTCTAAATATTTGGAAATTAATCAACAGCACGATTTAATAAAAATAAAACCACAAATGTTAACTAAGGCCGAATTCCATAAGCATGACTTAGTAAACGACAATAATAATTTTGGAATTAAATTCGACTTAATAATGTGCAGAAATGTACTAATTTACTTTAATAACAATTTACAAAATAAAATTTTCGATTTGTTTTGGGATAGCCTAACTGATAATGGA
The DNA here is from genome assembly GCA_036171595.1 of Bacteroidales bacterium. Lineage (GTDB taxonomy): Bacteria > Bacteroidota > Bacteroidia > Bacteroidales > GWA2-32-17 > GWA2-32-17. The sequence continues at coordinate 17,801 of JAVHRJ010000218.1, read as the reverse complement.
ATACTAATAATAGGATTACACGAAAGTATAATGGGACCTGCTGCAATAAAATACACAAAAAAAGGTCAATGTTATTTTAAAAAACCAGCTAATTTAATTTAATGTACAAATATCAAAATGATATTAAACATTATAGACAAATCAACTTTTAATAAAATTACCGAACTTCTTTTTAAAAAGTTTAATTTTGATTTTTCGATTTTTGAAGATTTAATATTTAGAATAAGATTAAGTTATTCGTTATATTTTTTGCAAATTAAACCAACAGATATAATAGAAAATATATGTACATTAGATAAAGAACAATTTGAAATAATTTTGCATTTTATTTATCCCGACGAAACAGAATTATTTAGAGATACTGGGGGTTGGATATATTTAAAAACAAAAATCTTAAATAAAATTAATTCAAATAAATGCACCAAAGTACTAATATACAACTCAACAGCTGGCGAAAATTTATTTAGTCTTTTAATTTTATTAAATGAATTAAACTTACTCGAAAATTTTCAAATAACTATAACTTCCCCATCAAACTATTCAATTAATAACATTATAAATGGTGTTATTACTCAACCAAAAAATAGATCTTCGATTTTGAATTTTAAAGAAGTTATTGGAAACGATAATATTTCCAAATATTTTGAAAAACAAAATAATAAATTAATTTTAAATAACAAATTGCTCAATAAAGTTAAAGTTTTAAATGTAAAAACTTTTGAAAACAGTTTAGAGAAATTTGATTTAGTCTTATTTAAAAATAAAACACTATATTTAAAACAAGAGCAAGCTCAATATTTATTTTTAAAAATAAACAATTATGTTAATTTACAAGGATATTTAATTATTGGAACAAATGAAAACTTGCCTTCAAATATTTCTAGTTTTTATAAACCATTATCAATAAACGAAAAAATATATCAAAAAAATGAGCAATAAAGCTATTGTAATTGGAGGTTCTGCTGGTAGCTTTAAATTAGTAATACAAATAATTTCATGCTTACCTAAAAATTTTAATATCCCAATTTTTATTTGTTTACACCGATTACGCTCAGCAAGAAAAGGATTTACAGAAACATTAAAAGTTAAATCGTCAATAAACATTATCGAACCATACGATAATGAAGTTATTCGCCCCAATATAATTTATGTTGCACCTGCAAATTACCATATGTATATTATAAATGGTAAAATAAAACTTTCGGTTGAAGAAGAAATTAATCACTCCAGACCTTCAATAGATATTACATTTTATAGTGCTTCGGAATATTATAAAGAAAACTTACTCGGAATTATTTTATCGGGAGCAAATAACGATGGAGCAAATGGATTCTTAAAAATCAAAGAAAATGGAGGTAAAACTATTGCCCAATTGCCCGATGAAAGTGAAGTTTCTGTAATGCCACTATGTTGTATAAATAATAAAAGTGCTGATAAAATACTAACTATTAAAGAGATTGTTGAAAATATTATTTTTTTTATTTCTTAAGATATTTGAATTGTTTTTTACAAAATTTCGATAACTTTAAGCCAAAATTATTTGAATTATGACTATAAAAACGTCAAGTACTTTTTCTTTTCATTCCCTAATACACAAATTCGAGCCAAAAACTCTGATATCAAATACTATATTATTTTACGAAGGCGAAGTTAATCATGAAATTACAAAAGCTTTAACCTTAACAACTGAAAAACACCTCGCAGATAATTCCGAAAAAAGGATAATACAAAAGAAAGTGTTTAACGTTATGATTGAATGTCTTCAAAATATTGATAAACACACAATTGAACAAGATATTACAGAAGGCAAACAAAAAAAAGGAGCTATTTTAGTTTCAGATTTATCAAACTCTTATTGTATAATTTCAGGAAACACTGTTACAGAAAAACAAAAAAATGGTTTAATTGAAATTACAAACAACTTAAAATATAAAGAAAAAGAAGACCTAAGAAGTTTATATAAAATACAATTAGAAAATGGACGACTTTCTGATAAAGGTGGAGCAGGATTAGGTTTTATCGACATGGCACGTAAAACAGGTAATACTTTAAACTTTTCATTTATTAATTTAGAAAACAATCTATATTTTTTTGTATTAAAAATTTTAATTAATAAAAATATTTAAAATGGAAGCACTAATAATTAAAGAAACAAACGATACTCCAACTATAATTCTTGATAAAGAGAATAATAAATTTGAAATTAGTGGAAAAAGCCTTCCAGAGGATGTTAACACATTTTACGAACCCGTTTTTAATTGGCTCGAAAAATATTTTGAAAACCCTAATCCTGAAACAATTATAAACTTCAATCTCGATTATTTAAACACAGCATCCTCAAAATCGATGCTTTCTTTATTGTTAATATTAGAAAATGCTATTTCTGCTGGAAAAAAGGTTGAAGTTGTTTGGACATATCTAATTGATGATGAGGATATGTTTGATGTTGGTGAAGAATATTCGCAAATTATTAAAGTTCCGTTTAAATTTATTTCATTAGAATCGGAAGATTAAAAAAACAAATTTTATGTATCAAAAAAATTCAGAAACAATTAATACTGAGAGTATTGATTGGGGTAAATTACCATTTGGTTATTTAAAAACAGATGTTAATATTAGATGTACTTTTAATAATGGAGAATGGGGAGAACTTGTAGAATCTAATTCAGAATACTTCCCAATTCATATTGCTGCTACTGGTTTACACTATGGTCAGGAAGCTTTCGAAGGAATGAAAGCATACAGAGGAAAAGATGGAAAAGTTCGCATATTTAGATGGATTGAAAATGCTAAAAGATTTCAAAGTTCTGCAAAAGGAATTTTAATGGCTGATGTTCCATTAAAACTTTTTCATGAAGCTATTTTAAAAGCAGTAAAATTAAATCAAAGATTTATCCCACCTTATGGAAATGGTGCAGCACTATACATTAGGCCATTGCTATTTGGTTCTGGTCCTGAAGTTGGAGTTAAACCATCATCAGAATACACGTTCATAGTTTTTGTAAGTCCAGTTGGTCCATATTTTAAAGAAGGATTTAATCCTGTTAAAATAGCAATAGTTCGCGATAGCGATAGGGCAGCACCTAAAGGTACAGGTAATTTAAAAGTTGGAGGAAATTATGCTGCAAGTTTACGAGGAATTACAAAAGCTCACGATTTAGGTTGTGGCTCACCACTTTATTTAGACTCAAAAGATAAATTAAACATTGACGAAATTGGAGCTGCAAACTTCTTTGCCATTAAAGACAATACTTACATTACTCCAAAATCAGAATCAATTTTACCATCTATTACAAACATGAGTTTGATTCAATTAGCAGAAGACCTCAACATAAAAACCGAACGCAGACCAATTTCTATTAATGAAATTGAAGCATTTGAAGAAGTTGGAGCATGTGGAACTGCTGCTATCATTAGTCCAATTGGAGAAATTAAAGATATTGAAAAAAATAAAACATATAAGTATTGTAAAGATGGCAAACCAGGTCCAATTTCTTATAAACTATATCACACACTAGTTGGTATTCAATATGGAGAATTACCTGATAACCACAATTGGACAGAAATAATAGAATTAAATTAATTTTATTATTTTTTGTTATCAAGATTTACAATAAAAAACTTATTTTTTAGTTACTTGTAAATCAATAAACAATATATGCGAGTTTTTATTTTTATTTTATTTGCTACAGCTTATTTTCAAGTTAAAAGTCAAGTCCCCATTGGCCAATGGAGAACACATTTACCATACTCCTCAGGAATAAATGTTGAATGTGCTGACGATAAAATTTATTGTTTAACAACTGGAGGATTATTTGTATATTCATTATCAGATAATTCAACAACAATTTTATCAAAAATTAATGGACTTTCAGATGTAACAATTAACACAATAAAATTTATTCCAGAAGAAAGCACTTTAGTAATAGGCTATGATAATGGGAATATTGATTTAATTCAAAATAATGTAATTTATAATATTTCAGACATATATCGAAAACCAATAATATCGAGTAAAAAAATAAATAACATTAATTACATAAATGGAATTACATATTTATCGTGCGGGTTTGGGATTGTAGTATTAGACGTAAACAAAAAAGAAATAAAAGACACATATCTTATTGGTAATAACGGCACTTATGTTGAAGTAAATGAAATAAGCTCAGATAATACATATTTATATGCTGCAACTTCAATTGGAATTTATAAGGCCTTGTTAAATGATCCTAATTTAGCAAACTATGCAAATTGGTCAACAATTTCGGACATTCACAATTCAAATAAAAAATTTAGTCATATTGTTTACTTCGAAAACCATTTAATTACATTATACGATGATAATGATTGGGATAAAGACACTATTTGGTCGTACGAAAATAACTCATGGGTAGTATACGACACATTACTTAAAACTGTACAAAACATTGCAGTTTCACAAAATAAGCTACTAATAACTAATGCAAATTCTGTATCAACACAAGACCATTATAAAAGCATAAAATACTTTTATTATTCTTATAACACACCACTATCTACAGCACCTTACGATGCTCAATATTCGAGTGATGGGACAGTATGGATTGCCGACAATAATTCCGGATTAGTATGGCTTAAATCGGGCGAGTATAGTTATTCACATTCTTACCCCAACGGACCAAATAAAAACATTTCTGTTTCTATTGTAGCAAGTAAAAATCAAGTTATTGCCGCCCTAGGTGGACACGATATTTCGTGGGGAAATCTATGGAACTCAGGTGAATTATTTTGGTACAAAGATCAAAATTGGACAACCATTAATTCTAGTTCAATTCCAGAATTAGCAACTTTTTATGATGTATTAGGTATAGCAATTAACCCTAAAAATGAAAATCAAGTATTTATAAGTTCATATGGAAGTGGCGTAATAGAGCTTAACAATGGAAACTTTGTTTCGCATTACGATAATACAAATAGTAGTTTACAATTATATGACCCAAATTTTTTGGTAACTTTATCAAGTGGATTAATTGTTGATGAAAATGAAAACCTTTGGGTTACAAATTGCGGAAGTTCGAGCTATACTAATATGCTTAGTGTTAGAAAACCAAATGGGCAATGGAAAAGTTTTTCAATTTATGATGACTTTAAAGCACAAAATATCGATAAAATAGTAGTAGATAAAAACAACACCAAATGGATGATTTTACCTCGTGGAAAAGGATTATATGCATTTAACGAAAATGGAACAATAGACAACACAAACGACGATAACAAAAGATATGTTAGTGTTTCTGACGAAAATGGTGAGATTATAACAAATGACATTTATTCAATTGCTGTTGATAAAGATGGTATTGTTTGGGTTGGAACAAATAAAGGTGTTCCATTTTTTTATAATCCTGAAAATGTTTTTGATAATACTAATTTTTATGCTCAACAAGTTAAAATTCCAAATGAAAATCCGGGGCAAGCAAATTACTTATTAGAAGCAGAAACAGTTACAGCTATTGCAATTGATGGAGCCAATCAAAAATGGTTTGGAACCGAAACTGGCGGTGTATTTTTAATGTCAACCGATGGGACTAAAGAACTATTACATTTTACAAAAGATAATAGTCCATTACTTTCAAATTCTATAATTAGTATAGCAATTGAACCAAATAGTGGGGAAGTATTTTTTGCAACCGATAAAGGAATTATTTCATACCGTTCGAGTGCTACCGAACCAGAAGAAAACTTTAACAATGTAACAGTTTTTCCTAATCCTGTTCGACCTGGATATAGCGGAATCATTGCAATTAATGGATTAGTTTCGAATGCTGATATAAAAATTTCAGATATTGCTGGTAATGTCGTTTATCAAACTAAATCGGAAGGCGGTCAAGCCACTTGGAATGGAAGAAATTTTTCGGGCGAAAAAGTAAAAACAGGTGTTTATTTAGTTTTTTGCACAAACGAAGATGGTACTAAAAAACATGTTTCAAAAATATTATTTATTAATTGATATTCTAAAAACATAAAACCTTTTTTATTTTTTTCATTTAAAAAATTAATACTTTTGGGTTAATCAAAACCCTATGAAAAAACAAAATGCTTTTTAATTCTCTTCAGTTCATTTTATTTTTCTTTGCATTTTTCTTAATTCTTTTTAGCATACCTGTTAACTTCAGAAAATACTGGCTTTTAATAGCAAGTTGTTATTTTTATATGGTTTTTAAACCAATATATTTATTAATACTTTTTACTATTATATTAATTGATTTTTTTTCGGGAAAGAAAATTGAGAAAAGTCAAAAAAATAAAAAAATATGGTTAGCTGTAAGTTTAGTTTCAAATATTGGAATTTTAGTTTTTTATAAATATTTTAATTTTTTAAATGAAAATATTTCTTCAATATTAAATTTGTTTAGCATCCAAAATCCAATTCCTTTATTAACTATTATCCTCCCTATTGGCCTATCTTTTCACACATTTCAAGCAATGAGCTATACAATTGAGGTATATAGAGGTAAACAACCTGCAGAAAAAAATATTTTAATTTATTCTTTATATGTAATGTATTTTCCACAATTAGTTGCAGGACCTATAGAACGGCCACAAAATTTAATTCACAAACTTAAAAATACAATTTCGTTTAATACTAACAATATTTTAAGCGGACTATTTAGAATCTCAATTGGATTATTTAAAAAAGTAGTAATAGCCGATAGGCTAGCATTATTTACTGACCCTGTTTTTAATGACATATCTAACTCAAACGGTCTGTCAATTTTTGTAGCTACAATATTTTTTGCATTTCAAATTTATTGCGATTTTGCCGGATATACGGATATTGCTATTGGGATATCAAAAATGATGGGAATTTCGCTAATGGAAAATTTCAAAAACCCTTATTTTTCAACTTCTTTGAGTGAATTTTGGACTCGTTGGCACATTTCACTATCAAGTTGGTTTAAAGATTATTTGTATATTCCTTTAGGCGGTAATAAAACCAAATTAATACGGTGGATATTTAATATTCTAATAGTGTTTTTTTTAAGCGGGTTGTGGCATGGCTCACGTTGGAATTTTATTATTTGGGGATTACTACATGGACTTATGCTTATTGTAGAAACTACATTAAATAAATCTGTCAAAAAAATTATAATCCCATCAATTATTAAAATAATTATAACTTTTACTTTTGTTTGTTTTACATGGATATTTTTTAGAGTGAATAATTTAAACGATGCATATACTGCTATTAACAAAATACTTAATTTATCTTTAAGTGATAACTTACCAAACATATTTAATTATTCAGAATTTGCATTTTCTATTGTTTTAATTTTCATGTTGTTATTTTTTGAAAAATTTATAAAAAGAAATTCAATACAAAACAAAAAAACAATAATAATTTACACTTTAAGCATTTTTTCAGCTTGTTATTTTTTTGGTGAATTTTATTTTAAACAATTTATTTATTTCCAATTTTAATGAAAATTTTAATTAAAATATTAAGTTTTTTAATAGGATGTTTTATCATTTTCATTATCGCTATTTCAAGTAATTCAAAATGGTTTGAAATTTTCACAAAATATACACCAAATCCCTATAGAAATGGCGACTTATTTCTTTATTCAAATATGCCAGGATATAAAACTAATTTAAACAGAAGCATAATTAAAACTTATAATAAATTACAAAATAATAATATTTCATTAACAATAATTGGCGATAGCTATATGAGAGATTTTAACTCAACAAGTTTTTGTGTTAACGCATATAACTTTATACATTGGGATAATATTCCTCATTCAATTACTCGACTTGATAACAAAAAAACAAATATTTTAATTATTGAAACAACCGAAAGATATTGCAGATGGAGACTAAAAAATAGCAATCCATTATATATAAATGAAAATAGCAACAAAGTTATTGATAGCATAAAAATTAAATTAAGTGCAGAAGACAATATTCAGTATATTGTTACCAACCTAGATTTTTTGCTTCCATTCAAAGAATTGAAAGCATATATTTATTTAAATATTTTTGATAAATTTGACGAAAGAGTTACAAAACCTAATGAGAAAGGAAGGTTATATTTAAAAGAAACTATAGACCCTGAAAATAATTCATCTTGCTACAATAAAATTAGTGAAAACGAAATTGATGAAATTGTAAATTATATTAATACAACTTATAAAAATGCAAAAAAAATAGGTTTTAATAAGGTTTACTTTTCAATTATTCCAAATGCAGCAAGCTTATACAACCAATCAGAATTACCGTATAATCATATTATTGAACGAATTCAAAGAAACCCAAATTTAAAAGTTTCATATATTAATGCATACAAAATATTGAGAAAGCAAACTAAATCAGTATTTTATTATAACGACTCACACTGGAATAGATTTGGACAAATATTATGGTTAACACATATAAACGAATTATTAAAAACAGTAAAGGGTGAAAGGAATAATTAAAACTTAAACTGCATACTCACTCTTATTCCCCATTTAGCAATGTTTGGATTATTTAAATAAGATAATCGCCATACACCATCAATACGTAATATTTTAAAAATATTTTCGATACCAATACCAGCTTCAACATAAGGTTTTAAATTATGAATATTTTGACTGCCATCTAATGTGCCTAGTCCATCGGGAAAAGTCATTACATCAAGGTTTTTACGTTCTATACTTCCTATCAAACCTTTTCCCCACGCTACTTCTCTCCATTTTAATTTACGTAACAAAGGAAATTTATTTAAGAAAAACCCATCAAAATAATGTGTATAAGTTACGCTAAGCCATTGGTCGCTAACAAATTCATAGTAATTCATTAAATTAAAAGCATATTCGTCGTAAAAATAAGTTTGGTTTCCCTCGTGCATTTTTAATAGTGGATAGGGCAATGTTCCAAATATTTTACCGGCTTCAACAACATATTTCGACCATCCAAAAGGATAAATATTAAACCAATGATCAACAGTCAAAATTAATTTATGGTAAGGAAAAGTGTTGTTCCAAACTCCATCCATACCGTAAGAGTAATTAATATTTAAAACCGGATATTTTGTACCAAGACTAATACGATCGAATTCACCCATTACAAACTTTTCGTGATAAGCGAATCGAGCGTTTAAAATTAAATCGGTAGTATATAAAAGTTTTGTTCTAATAATTTCATTGCCAGAACGGTAAATAAAATCGTTACCAAAAATTGGCGACATTTCACGATGTTTAAAAATAAAATTATTTGAAAAACCTTGAAACCATTCGTGTTCATAATTAACTTTATATTCGTTTACCATAGAAAGTTTATCGTTAGGGCCTCTACGCAATGCCGATGATAAAATATTATCCTCTCGAAAAGCATTTACCGACTGTCCAAGTTGCTCTACATCATGCTTATAACTGACGTACACTCCCCTTCGTGGATTTTTATTGAACATGTATGTTAATTTGCCAGTATATTTAAATCTTTCGTCTTTAGTCCCATAAGCAACATACGATTCAAGCATAAATTTTTTACTAAATGTATTACTTGTTCTAGCGCCAAGCTTAAATCGATTACCTTCAACATTGTTAAAACTATAAGTAGTAAAATATGGTCCAATTTCGAATTTACCCCAAACATAGTAATATGTTACAAAAGCATTTACAATATCGTAATATGTTCTAAAAGCAGTTATTGATTTGATAGTATCAACCATTTTAAAAATCCCTTTTTCTTTTTCTGTAAGCTCTTCGTGGCGAGCTTCGTTCCAATATGTAGTATCTTTATTACCAGCCTCAGGATCAACTAAAATATCTGTTGTAGTTGCATAAAAAGCATCATCGCGTTGTTTGTCAATTTTATGATTACGAAAGGTTGTTGTTTTTCGACCAAAAAATCCCATTGCACTATTGGGGTTTTCAAATAAGTTAAAATCAACTACAATCGATTCTTTATTAAGCATCCAAACAGTACTATCAATATGACTAAACTCTTGACTAATATTTACACTATTAATAAAGTTAATATTTACAGATTTATCAATTTTAATATCAATTTTTTTTATTGCAAATGTTGTATCGGTTACCCAAAAATCTCCATTAAAAATATTATCTTCTTTTATTCGAGGATGAAAAACCATGTGATAGCACCAATTATTATCAATTAAAGCACTATCAACTAAAAAATATTTATAATACATTCGACCAATTCCTGCGACAGGACTAATAAATCCTTTACCAAAAAGATCGATATAATTATCGTATAAGTTCATTTTGATAAACATATTACCCATAAGTTGATTTATACTTTGGTTTTGTATTCCAGAAGCGTGCGATGCTTTAATATATTCGCGTTCGGATTTAGGTTGTTTTCTGTAATAATAATCGGTTACCGATTCTATAATAAAAACGGGCAAATAAGGTTTTCCATTAACTGTTGAAGTATCAATATATTGAAAAACAAATTTAAATGGTTTTAAAACTCTTCGATTTTTAAATTCATCAGTAATGTTATTTAAATCGAATTCTATTTTATTATAAGTTTCGTACTCGTAATAGTTAAGTTTTTCGGTATTATTTTTATCCTTATATTCAAGAATTTTATCGAGTAACATTAGAGCTAGCTCATCTTTTGTACGAGAACGTTTTTTGACAGAAACAACAACTTCGTTTAATTCTAACGAAGATGGCATTAACTCAAAATTAACTGTCTGAAATTTATTTTTTATAATTCTTTTTGCATTTCTTTTATATCCAATAAAATAAGCTATTGCTGAATCGGCACCAAAAGTAGTTTCTAATATGTAATTGCCATTATAATCGGTAATTGTGCCAATTTTAGTACCTTTTAAGGTAATATTAACAAAAGGTAAAGATTCTTTAGTTTTTGCATCAATTACATGACCCATAAGTTTAGTAACCTGTGCGTTTGTAATTTCAACATTGCCTATAAATATTATGATTAGGGCAATAAAATATAAATATATTCTCATGTGTAAATATAATTTACAAATATAGTTAAATTATTATGGCAAAAATTAGTACCATTTTTTACACTTTAATAAATAAAAAAATTATTAAAATAAAATAGCCACCTGGATTAGGTGGCTATTCAATATATAAAATTTTAAATTTATTTTACAATAGATTTGAAAGTATCATCACCAAAATATTTAGCAAATTCCATATCTGTTTTTGCCATACCGTTAAGATTAGCGTTTTTGCTAATAGCTGCACGTAAACTATTATACATTAAATCAGTATTAGCTTGACGAGCACCAATAACAGCTTTTAAATAATACATCATGTCGCGATCTTTATCTTCAGCACAATCAATTGCTTTTGTAGCTGCATCTGCATTACCACTTAAAAGTTTAGCTAAAGCTGCGTTAAATGTGCAATATGTTCCAAAATAGGTAACAGCACCAGCGTAATCAGCTTTCTTAACTGCACAAATTCCTAAATTATAATTAACTTCTGAACCAGCACCACCAGCCGATTTAAAATATTCTTCAGCTTTTACAAAATCGCCGTCGCGTAATGCACAAGCTCCTAAATTATTTAATACCATTGTATTTCCAGCTTCAATAGTTTTTGCTTTCTCAAATTGTGCTTTAGCATCAGCGTTATTATTTTGAGCAATTAACACAAATCCTGCATTATTAAAGCCTCTCCAATCGTTTGGATATTGTGATGTAGTAGCTTGATAAATTTTTAACTGACGATTTAAATCTTTTGTTAAAGTTGCTGTGTAAAGTAATTCTTCAACTGAAAGAACTGTAGATAATGAATCAAAAGTTCTATTTAATTCTTCATCTGAACGTCCAATGCTATCAACATTAACTTTTAAAACTGAACGACGTAATTTTGGTAAAACTTTATCAGCAACTTGTGTATATGCTTTGCTTAAGTTTTTAATTTCTTTTTCACGTTGAATTGGATCAGAATACATTGAAAGAACTCGTATAATTAGGTCTTTGTCAGCAATATCAGATGTTTGCATTAAACTTTGGAAACCATCCCAATCTTCAGCAGTGGCTTTTTCAGAGAAAAATCCTTCTACTTTAGCTTTTTCATATTTCTTTAATTCGTTTTTTATAGTTGTAGTACCACTAGTACCGCGGTTTGTAGAAAGTTTAGTATTTAACTCTTCAGTTCCATCAGGTGAAGCATAAGAAGAAATATTAACGTTTTTTATTTCTTTACGTTTATTGGTTTGAGTTTCAGCAAGATATTTTTTAAGAGCTTTCATTTCGTCTTTAGTTAATTCACCAGGACGAACATTTGATTGATTAATTGAATATAATATTTCAGCTTCTTTTGTTTCAGGTACAATACGAACAAATTTGTCTTTTGCAACAATAGCTTTAGAATCTTTTTCTAATAAACCAGGTGTAGCAATTGTTCCTTTACCAATAGTCATTGGATCAAAGTCAACAAATTTCTTTTTTACTACAGCGTGAATTTTTACATTTACATCACAAACTCTCATATCTTGAGTATATGCAACCTTATCGGTATATGTAAAACCGCCACCGCCTATTGTTTTAATTACCTGATTGTTATCTTGTACTTTTTCGCCTTGAACTTTTACCATTTTTAAAGGTATTTCTATTCCACCAGCCGATTTAAGAACTGGGGTTATTTCGCAAGTAACTTTTTTCTTGTAGTATTTTTCAGGAAATTTACCAGTCACATTAATTACTACGCTATCTGCGTGCATTTCTAATGGATTTGGCGAAAGGGTGTATGTAATTACACCTTGATTTTTTTTCATCTTTTTTAAACCGGTACAACTGCTAATAGCAAAAGCAACCAATAAAAAAGATGCAAGATAAACGTAACTGATTCTTTTCATAAGTATCTGATATTTTAATTGTTTTAAATCAATTTATTAATTTCAAGCTACAAAATTATAAATGTTTTATTAATAAAAAATTATTTTTTTAATATAAATACAATTTTATTTAATAATAGTTGTTGTTCCTTGTTCATATTTACTTTCAAATATAGCTGTTACAATCTTTTTATAGTGTTCGTGATTGTTCACAAAATTTAAATTATTAGCATCAATTATTAAAGTTGTTAGGTTTGTTTGTTGCTTAAGAAACTCTAAATAACTGTTATTAATTTTATCAAGATATTGAGCAGTAATATTTTGTTCGTACTCTCGTCCTCTTAAACTTATTTGATACAAAAGTCGTTCAGTTGACATGCTTAAGTAAACAAACAAATCGGGTTTAGGTAACGATTTTTGAATAATATCAAATAATTGTTTGTACAAATTATACTCATCTTCGGAAAGTGTTTGTTTACTAAAAATTAACGATTTCATAAAATAGTAATCGGCTATTATTTGGGGTTTAAATAAATCGGGAGTTGTTAATTCCTCTTTTAGTTGATGATATCTATCGGCTAAAAATGAAAGTTCTAATGGAAAAGAATATCTTTCGGGATTTTGATAAAATTTGGGTAAAAAAGGATTATCAGCAAATCGCTCCAAAATAAGATTTGCATTAAAATCGGCAGCAATTTTTTTTGATAATGTTGTTTTTCCAGCTCCAATATTTCCTTCTATAACAATAAACCTATACTTATTCATTAGTTCTAATATTCAAGTTATAAATTACAAGTTACTAGTTGTTAGTTACTATTTACTAGTTGCTAGTTGTTAGTATTGATAATTTGGTTTGTATTTTTCGATTTTAAGCTTATTTTATTCATTTGTATAATTTAAAATATTAATATTTTGGGTTAATTCCCATATTATAAAATATAAAAGAGTAAATATCGACTGCTTCATCTATTTGCTTTGATGTAGGTTTTCCTGCGCCATGACCAGCTTTAGTTTCAATTCTAATTAATACAGGATTTTGTCCTTGATATTTTTCTTGCAATGTTGCAATATATTTAAATGAATGTGCAGGAACTACTCGGTCGTCATGATCGGCAGTAGTAACCATAATTGCTGGATATTCAACATTTTGCTTTATATTATGAATTGGCGAATATTTGTAAATATATTCGAACTGTTCTTTATTTTCGCTATTTCCATAATCGGTAACCCAACTCCATCCTATCGTAAATTTATGATAACGAAGCATATCCATAACTCCCACTGCTGGTAATGCAACCTTAAATAAATCGGGACGTTGGTTTGCAACAGCACCAATTAACAAACCACCATTTGAACCACCTTGTATTGCCAAAAATTTTGAAGAAGTATATTTTTCTTTTATTAAATATTCAGCTGCAGCAATAAAATCGTCGAAAACATTTTGCTTATTTAATTTTGTTCCTGCTAAATGCCATTCTTCGCCATACTCACCGCCTCCACGCAAATTTGCAACTGCGTATACACCACCATTTTCAAGCCATAAAATTCTACTTGCACTAAATCCAGGTGTTAAACTTATATTAAAACCACCATAAGCATATAATAAGGTTGGATTTGTTCCATCTAATTTAATTCCTTTTTTATAAACAATAAACATTGGAATTTTAGTATCATCTTTACTCAAATAAAAAACTTGTTTTACTTCATAATTATTTCCATCAAAATCAATTTTAGGTTTAAAATATTCATCACTTTTTCCAGTTTCAACATTATATAAAAAAACAGTAGTTGGGTAGTTATATGAAGTAAAATCGTAAAATGCTAAAATGTCGTTTTTATCAGAATTAAAAGAGTTTACAGTTCCAATTGATGGAGTAACAATATCTTTCAAAAAATTGCCATTGTAATCGTATAATTTCAACTCAGAATGTGCGTCTTTCATGTATAAAGCCACAATATTTTTATTGCAAAAAGATACTGATGAAAGAACATTGTTTGTTTCGGGTAAAATATTAACAGCTTTTGAAATATCAGAACTTGAAAAATTTATTTTTACAAGTTTATATTTTTTTGCATTCAAATTAGTTCTAATATATAAGTCGTTGCCAATATTCTCAACAATACTAAATTCATTTTCAAAAGTTGGCATTAAAGTAATGATTTTTGAATCCTTTGCGGATAGGTCCTTTAAATACAAAGCATTACCCATAGAGCCAGCATTTTCACCATAAATACATAAAAACTTTTGGTCGTCGGTAACGGTAGCATAAAAATTACGAAGTGGCTCATTTTTATCTTCAAAAACAATTTCATCACTTGCTTGATCGGTTCCTAGTTTATGAAAATAAAGTTTGTGAAATTCATTTTTTTGCGATAACTCTTTTCCTTTTTTTGTTGGTTCGTACCCGCTATAATAAATTCCATCTTTAACCCAGCCAATTCCCGAAAATTTTACCCATTTTAAATGGTCGTCAAGTAATTTTCCTGTTTCGATATTTAAAAAATAAATTTCATTCCAATCCGATCCTCCACGTGCAACGGCATAAGCAAGCAATTTACCATCGGCCGAAATATCCATTGATGCTAATGAAACAGTACCATCAGTCGAAAGTTTATTTGCATCTAATAAAACTCGCCCTGTATCAGTAGGTGAATTCATTACATATAAAATGCTTTGATTTTGCAATCCATTATTTTTATAGCAAAAATATTTCCCTCCTCTTTTAAACGGAGCCGATTGCTTGGGAAAATTCCACAACTTTGTTAACCTTTCTTTCATTTTTTGACGAAAAGAAATAGTATTCAAGTAATTAAAAGTAACCTTATTTTCAGCTATTACCCATTCAGCAACATCTTTAGCAGTATCGTTTTCGAGCCATCGATATGAATCAGGAACTTTAGTCCCAAAATAGTTATCAACAGTATCACATTTTTTAGTAACAGGATAAACCATTTTTTGAGCATTTAAAAAAATATTTGAGGCAAACATAATACTAATGATAAACAGAACTTTAATAATTCTCATAACAATAATTTTAATTGCTTCAAAAATATAAAAATAAAACAAAACAATGCAACTTAAATTTATTTTAAATAGTCATTTGAATAATTTAAAATAATTAATACTTTTACTAAAAAAATTGATAAAATGAAAAATATAATTTTTAGTTTTTTATTTTTAACTTTTTCGGTATCAATATATGCTCAAAAAGTTCAAAAAATTTTATTAACAAATTCTAATAATGATTTCACAATTATTCAAAACGAACCTTTAAAATTTAGTTTTAAAACTTCAATTTCAACAATTAGCGTTAAAGAAAATTTCACAAAAAATGGCGATTTTAGCCAATTGTTTGTAGAAAATTATGTGAATGATGGTGAATTTGGAAGTCCTTCGTTACCAACATTAAAAAGATTAATTGAAATACCCTATAATGCAAATGTTAATATTAATATAATTAGTTTTGATGAAGAAATAATTTCATTAAACAGTTTGGGATTTAATAATAAAATTAATCCTCAACAACCTTCGGTTAGAAAAGACCAAGATTCCGAAAAACTTCCATTTCATTTTAATGAGCAAGTTTATTTAACAAATGATTTTATTGAAAGTCCAATTGCAGAAATCCAGAATGTTGGTATTATGCGTGGAGTAAACATAGGAAGACTTGTTGTACGACCAATTCAATACAATCCTGCACAAAACGAAATTCGTATTTTGAAAAACATTGTAATTGAAATTAATTTTAATAATGCCGACATTGCATTAACTAACACAATGAAAGCAAAATACTATTCCCCTTTGTTTCAAAACACGTACAGAATGTTATCAAACTATAAACCCAACACAAATAAAGATGCAATAACAACATACCCCGTAAAATATTTAATTATAAGCGACAGAATGTTCGAAACAACTCTTCAACCATTTATTCAGTGGAAAACACGTAAAGGTTTTAAAGTTGAAGTTGCATATACTGATGCAATTGGAACAACTAACACTGCAATAAAAAGTTATATTTTAACAAAATACACAAACGGCACACCATCTGACCCTGCCCCTACTTACGTTTTACTTGTTGGCGATAACGAACAAGTACCAGCTTTTCAAGGGAGTGGACATGTAACCGATTTATATTATGGCGAAATGGATGGCGGTGCTGATGTAATTCCCGATATTTATTACGGTAGATTTTCTGCCCAAACAACTGGTCAACTCGAACCACAAATTGCAAAAACATTACAATACGAACAATACACAATGCCTGACCCAAGTTTTTTACAATACTCAGTTTTAGTTGCAGGTGTTGATGCTGGCAATGCACCAACCTACGGTAATGGTCAAATTAATTATGGAGCCGATAATTATTTTAACCCAACAAACGGAATAACATCTCACACATATTTATATGGTTCGGGTTCACCTATTATTTCTAACAGTCCAGCTGCTGCTCCTGCCATTCATCAAAATGTAAGCGATGGAGCTGGATTTGTAAATTACACAGCACATTGTGGCTCATCGGGATGGAGCGATCCAAGTTTTGACCAATCAGATGTTGCAGCCTTAACTAACGCTAATAAATATTGTTTTATGGTAGGTAATTGTTGCCAAAGTAATAAATTCGAAGAAAGTGAATGTTTTGGTGAAGCAATCTTACGCGCAATGAATAAAGGAGCTATTGGTTATATTGGAGCATCTGATTACTCATATTGGAATGAAGATTATTATTTTTCAGTTGGATTTAAAACAGTGGTTGCTAATCCAAATTACGATGCTACACATTTAGGATTTTACGACCGTCTTTTCCATTCAACCGGTGAAGCCGAAACAGAATGGCACATTAGCGGTGGCGAAATAATTTTTGGAGGCAATTTAGCAGTAACACAATCGGGTAGTAGTGTCCAATATTACTGGGAAGAATATCATTTAATGGGCGACCCATCACTTATGCCTTATTTAGGAATTCCTACCGCATTATCACCTGTAACATATC
>JAVHRJ010000217.1:0-20774 GCA_036171595.1 Bacteroidales bacterium | reverse complement strand
TGAATTTGAATAAGGTTCTGCATTTGTTTCTGAGCTTCCAGAAATTAGTGGTCGATATACTTTATATGGATAGCCGTATGCGCAGTTTGTACTTGCAAAATATGCAGCAGCAGCTTCATATTGGCTATATCGTGCATCGGTAGCAGGAACTGAATCAACTAATATTTTATCGGGTGCTAATAATTTTGCCCAACAATCAATGTGTTCAATGTATTCACCTTGTGCATCGGGACGAATAATATAATCGTTAATTCCCAAGTAATCTAACATTTTTTGTTCAATTTGAGAAGTTGTTAAGCTTGTGTTTTCTTCTTCAACTAACACTGTAGATATTCCTTTGTTGTACCCATCGCACATATAGTTGCCACCAGTATGTGTAATGTTCATTCCATACATAGTAATGCCTAAATAGTTTGCTTCTAAAGTTGTTACTGCGTCATCGTTAGGGCGAGGTCTGTTATATGTAAAATCAACAATTGCAACATGGTTGCTGCTATCTGCTATAAACCAACCTGTATAATCTCTGGTCCACCATGAATCAACAGTTGTGTTAATAAAACTACAATTTGCAGTATTTACACCATTTGAAGTTAAAATATTTAAAGCAGTAGTTTGGCTCGTATTTTTAACATCAATTATAACTTTTGCAGTGTTAGCCATATCTTTTATTAATGATATAGGTAAGCCAAAACCGTTCGCATAAGCAATAATTACGGCTTCTGATGGTTCAAATTCTGCAATATTTCTAATTGGTCCAATAGGTGGATTTGTAAAAAGTAAATTTTCTTTTTTGTTAACCATTAAAAGTTTTTCACTTGCACTAATTTTATGGGTAAGGCCATTATTGGGTAAATTAATATCAAATTGAGCAAATAATTGTCCGATATTTATTATAATAAAAGCTATAACAAATAGAAAATATTTTTGTTTCATGATTAATATATTTATAAACGTAAATGTAAATAAAAAATTCTTTCAATGTTTTATTTAAAATTAAAAAACTAAATTTGAAATTAATATTAAAAATTTATGTTAGTAAATTATCCGATTTATGTAGGAGGTGAGTTTGTAACTACCAATAATATTTTAAAAGTAAAAAATTCGTTTACAAGCGAAAATGTAGCTACAACATATATAGCAGGAAGTAATGAGCTTGAAACAGCTATTGTTAAGGCACAACTAGTAAAAAAAACCATGAAAAAATTACCTACATATATTAGGTATGAAATTTTAATGGAAATTGCAAAAAAATTAACAGACGAAAGCGAAAGATTATCTTTATTATTAGCAAAAGAAGCGTGTAAGCCATTAAAATATTCGCGAGGTGAGATTGATAGAGCAATTCAAACTTTTATTGTTGCTGCCGAAGAAACGAAACGATTGCCTTCGGAAACTATGTTACTCGATTGGACTCCGGGAGGAAAAGATAAAGAAGGAATTATAAAATATTTCCCTATTGGTTTAATTGCTGGAATAGTTCCGTTTAACTTCCCAATGAATTTGGCCGCACATAAAATTGCACCAGCAATTGCAAGTGGTAATTGTATTATTATAAAACCAGCACGAACAACACCACTTTCAACGCTTGAGCTTGCAAAAATTATTCACGAAACAGCTTTGCCTAAAGGTGCATTTTCAGTTTTGCCAATGGATAGGGAAGCTGGGCAACAATTGGTAACCGACGAACGTTTTTCGATGCTTACATTTACAGGTTCGCCTCAGGTTGGCTGGAAAATGAAATCGCAGGCAGGTAAAAAGAAGGTAACTTTAGAGCTGGGTGGTAATGCTGGTGTTATTGTTTCTTCTTCAGCAAATATTGATTTATCTGTAACAAAATGCACAATTGGAAGTTTTGCATATTCAGGGCAGGTTTGTATTCATGTTCAAAGAATTTATGTGCACGAAAATCTTTTCGATGAGTTTATAACAAAATTCACAGAAATAGTAAAAAAATATAAAATTGGAAATCCCGAAGAGGCCGACACTGACATTTCTGCAATGATTGATGAAGAAAATGCTATTCGTGTTGAAGATTGGATAATAAAAGCGGTTAATAGTGGTGCTAAAATTATTTGTGGTGGTAAAAGAACTGGAACTGTGGTAGAGCCAACAATTTTAACAAATACTAATAAGGAAATGAATGTTTGTAAATTGGAAATATTTGGGCCTGTTGTTATAATAGAGAAGTTTAAAGAATTTACCGATGCTGTTAATTTTATAAATGATTCTGAATATGGATTACAGGCTGGAGTTTTTACAAATGCAATTGACGAAATGAATTATGCTTTTAGTGAAATTGAAGTTGGCGGAGTAATAATAAATGATGTTCCAACATTTAGAGTTGATCAAATGCCTTATGGCGGAATAAAAAATAGTGGTTTTGGACGCGAGGGTGTTAAATTTGCTATTCAGGAAATGATGGAACCAAAATTACTTGTAAAAAACTTTTAAAATCTATTTTATAATTCTCCTTTATCACCAATAAAATAATCTTCCTGTCTTTTAAACAAAACATTAAATGAGGTTAAGCTTCCATATATTCTTGTAATGTATTGCTGAATATTTACTTTTTCCTCATCAGATAATTTACTTGCATTTACACGTTGTTCTAAAGTTCTGATTCTATCGCGAATCATTACTATTTTATGAAAAAATGCATCAATGGGAATTGTTTTTTCTTTTAAATTTTTATCTCCAGGTGTTAAAATCATTGAACCACCAGTCCATTTATTTCCTAATTGCACATTTTCCTGAATATCCGAATATCGCTGTATTATTTGCATAAAACTTTTTTCAATATCAAAAAGACTAACTAGCTCATTTGGAGGTAATGTTTTGTCAATTACTTCAAAATTCGAAAAATCTTTTGAAATTTCTTTTATCCCATCTTCAATAAAAGTTACAGTGTATGAATTGTATTTAATTTGAATTATAACACCAATTCCAAATGTTTTATGATTTATGCGTGAACCAATTCCAATTTCTTCCATAAGAGTATTTTTTAGTCAATGGATACAAATAATTATGCGCTAGCGCATGCCATTGCTCTGTCAACTTTTTTAATTAATCCTTGTAATACGCTTCCGGGACCAACTTCGGTAAATGATGTAGCTCCGTCGGCAATCATGTTTTTTACAATTTGAGTCCAGCGAACTGGAGAGGTAAGTTGTGCAATAAGGTTTTCTTTTATTTTATCGGGATTTATTTCGGGCATTGCATTAACATTTTGATAAACTGGGCAAATAGGAATATTAAATTTAGTATTGGCAATAGCTTCGGCTAATTCTTTTCGAGCGGGTTCCATTAATGGTGAGTGAAATGCGCCACCAACCATAAGTTTAATTGCACGTTTTGCACCACGTTTTGTTAGTTCTTCAATTGCTTTATCAATCCCAGCAATTGAACCAGAAATAACAATTTGCCCAGGACTATTATAATTAGCTGGAACAACAACCTCAGATATTTCTTTGCAAACTTGCTCAACAATTTCATCATCAATTCCCAAAATAGCTGCCATAGTTGATGGTTGTGCTTCGCAGGCTTTTTGCATAGCTTGTGCACGAGCCGAAACTAACTTTAGTCCATCTTCAAAACTTATTGTGTTATTTGCTACTAAAGCTGAAAATTCACCTAAAGAATGACCTGCAACCATTTGAGGTGTGAAACTTGTGCCCATTGTTTTTGCCAGTATTACTGAATGTAAAAATACCGCTGGCTGAGTTACGTTAGTTTGTTTTAATTCATCTTCGGTTCCGCTAAACATTATGTTTGTTATTCTGAAACCTAAAATATCATTTGCTTTTTCGAATAAGTTTTTTGCTGTTGAATTTGTTTCGTAAAGTTCTTTACCCATGCCCGAATATTGAGCACCTTGTCCAGGAAATACGTATGCTTTCATTTTTTTAAATTTAGGTTGCAAAGATAATTATTTTTTTAAAATACTAAATGTTTAATAAATCAATATATATAAGGCTGTTAATGGGCTTTGTTAAAATTTGTTAAACTATGGAAACTTTTTATGTAAAAATAGTTTCCAAAGTTTAATTATTATATAATTTTGCCGAATGAATCTCGAATTAGATAATATATTAAGCCGTATTTATAATTTGTATAATAAATACGGAATTAAAAGTGTTACAATGGATGATGTTAGCCGTGAGCTTGGCATTTCCAAAAAAACACTTTACGAGCATTTTACCGATAAAGACGAAATGGTAAGTGAGGTTTTTGAATTAGAAAGGAAAAAAGTATTAAAAGACCTTTGCGAAATTTTAGGTAAAGCCCAGAACGCTATTCTTGAATTATTTCTTATCAATAAATATTTCAGCGAAAAAATTAAAAACTATAATGCGAATATAGATTTTGATTTAAAAAAATATCATTTTCAAATTTATGAGAATCACAAAACTAAAGCAATAGAATCGATGTATTCGCATATTTTAGCAAACTTAAACCGTGGGGTAAAAGAAAATGTATATAGAAATGATTTTAATGCAGAATTTATATCTAGATTACATGTTTCGCGGTTAATAACAATGCAACAATCTGAAATATTTACAATGGAAGAATTACTTGATAAAAGTTTACACCTCGAATTAATTATTTATCATGTAAGAGGTATTGCAACAAAAGAAGGAATTAAAGTTTTAGAAAAAGAACTAGAAAAAATAAAAAAAGAATCAGAAAAATGAAAAATATTTGTTTTGTTATTTTAACATCAGCGTTAATAACAATTAGCACAGTTTCGAATGCTCAAAAAGATACTACGCTAAAAGTAAATTTAAAAGAAACGCAGGATTATGCAATAAAAAATAGTCCATTAACTAAAAATGCTCAACTCGATTTAGAGTTGGCAAAAAAGAAAATTTGGGAAACAACAGCAATGGGGTTACCACAAGTAAGTGCAAAACTTAATGCAACGTATATGCTTACTGTTCCGGCTTCTATTAAATCATTTTCGGGTTTAAGTAATTTGGGAACATGGATGTATGGAGCAGATCAAGCTTTAAGTCAGTTAGCACCTGGGCAAGGATTTGGATATTACCCAAATCCAGGTACACCTGAAGTTGTTAATGAAAACGATTTGAAATGGGGTGCAACTCTCGATATTACTGCAACACAACTTATTTTTAGCGGTTCTTATATTGTTGGTTTACAAACTGCAAAAACATTTAAAAGTCTATCGGAAATTGCTTTAACAAAATCTGAAAAAGATTTAAAACAATCTGTTTCCAGTGCATATTACTTAGTTTTAGTTGCCGAAGAAAATAAGAAAGTTCTTGACTCTACATATTTTAATACAGAAAAGCTAAAATATAAGATGGAGCAAATGTATGCTCAAGGTTTTATTGAAGAAACCGATGTTGATCAGATGAAATTAACATTAAGTAACTTAAATGATTCGAGAACGATGGTTGCCCGTCAGGTAGAAATAGCTTATAATCTTTTAAAGTTTCAAATAGGTTTAGATCTTTCAAGTAAAATTGAATTAACAGATAAAATTGAAACTTTTGTTGATGAAAACAATTTGCAAGAATTAACAATAAAACCTTTTGTATCGGCTAATACACCTGAAGTTCAGCTTTTAGAAAGTCAAGAGAGATTATCGCAATTAAATGTAAAATATAATCAATCAACTTATTTGCCTGATATTGCAGCGTTTTATGTACACGATAAAAATTTTAATACACATTCCTTATCTTTTACCGCACCTGATATGATTGGGCTATCAGTGAATATCCCAATTTTTAGTAGCGGAATGAAACATGCAAGAGTTCAACAAGCAAGAATTGCTTTAGATAAAACGAGAATTTCTAAAGAACAGGTTTCGCAAGGTTTAATACTCGATCATGAAAAATCAAAAAGCGATTTGTTATCTGCACTTGATAAATATAAAACTAGTAAAGAAAATATGAGAATTTCGGATAAAATACAAAAACGAACAATAATTAAATACAAGGAAGGGTTATCGTCAAGTACTGATATAACACAGGTTTCAAATCAATATCTTCAATCAATGTCGAGCTATTTTACCGCAATGATGGAACTTTTAAATGCAAAATCAAAAATTGAAAAACTTTTAAATATAAATTAACAACGTACAGAATAAAATTTAAAAAATTAAAAACAATATATAGAAATGAATACAAAATTATTAGTTTTAATAGCTGCAGTTATAATGTTTACTGCATGTAGCGGAGATAAAAAAGCTAAGCTTGATAAAATGAAAGCCGATTATGAAAAACTTGGCAATGATATTAAAGTTTTGGAGAGTGAAATAAAAAATAATGGTGATTCCACTCTTATTGCACAAAATGCAAAAGTTCCATATTTGGAAATTAAAAAATCAACTTTTAGTCATTACATAGAGGTGCAAGGTAAAGTTGATGGCGAAGAAAATGTAATTGCAACATCGCAAATGCTCGGTGTTGTAACAAAAGTGCATGTAAAAGAAGGCGATAAAGTGCAAAAGGGTCAATTACTTGCAGAACTTGATGCAGGAATGGTAAATCAAACTTTAAATCAACTTAATTCACAACTTGTATTTTTAACAGATTTGTATAATCGTCAAAAATCTTTATGGGATCAAAAAATTGGTAGCGAGGTACAATATTTATCAGCAAAAAACAATAAAGAAAGTGTAGAGAATCAAATTAAAACTATTAAAGAACAAGGCAATATGTATAAAATTATCTCTCCTATTTCTGGAACAATAGAAGAGGCTCCTTTAAAAATTGGTCAAAGCATGGCACCGGGTATGGTGGCATTTAGGGTTATTAATTTTAATAGAGTTAAAATTGTGTCTGATGTTTCTGAAGTAAATGCTATAAAAATTAAAAAAGGTGATGAAGTAAAAATTACTTTTCCTGAAGACAATAAAACTTTTGAGGCAAAAATTGATTTTACAAGCCGATATATTAACCCAATAAATCGTACTTTTCAAATAGAATCGTATTTAAAATCGGGCGAAATAGAGTATAGAGCAAATATGATTGCAATTATGAATATTCTTGATTATAGAAATGTTGAGGCTTTTGTTATTCCAGTAAATCTTATACAAAACGACTCCAAATCTCAATTTGTATGGGTGGCACTAAAATCTGATAAAGGATATATCGCCTCAAAAAAAGCAGTAACTCAGGGACAAAGTTATAATGGCTTAACAGAAATAATTAATGGCTTAACCGAAGGTGATATGTTACTTACATCAAATTTATTTGATATACAGGAAAATCAAAAAATTGAATTGTAGAAATATTAAAATTATTTGCATAATTATTTCTAACAAAGAGAAAAATGAAACAGCATAAAACAAAAGAATTTAGACCTACAAGTTGGTCAATAGATAATAAAATGAGTATATATGTGCTTGTGTTTATTATAAGTATTTTTGGAATATGGAATTATAACACTATACCAAAAGAACAGTTTCCAGAAATTGTAATACCTACAATTTTGGTAAATACAATATATCCTGGAACTTCGCCAAACGATATGGAAAATTTAATATCAAGGCCAATTGAAAAAAACATAAAATCAATAAGTGGAGTTAAAAAAATTACTAGTAACAGTATTCAAGATTTTTCAACTATTGTTGTTGAGTTTAATACAGGTATTGATGTAGCACAAGCAAAACAAAAGGTAAAAGATGCAGTTGATAAAACAAAGTCTTCACTGCCAAATGATTTGCCTGCCGATCCATCTGTTATGGAAATTGATATTTCAGAAATTCCAATTATGTATCTTAATATTTCTGGAAATTATCCATTAGATAAGATTAAGAAATATGCAGAACTTCTTCAGGATAGGATTGAATCGCTAAAAGAAATTACACGTGTTGATATTGTAGGAGCTTTATCAAGAGAGATTCAAATTAATGTTGATATGTATAAAATGCAAATGTCGGGATGCACTTTTACCGATATTGAAAGAGCTATTTCTGTTGAAAATATGACAATTTCTGGTGGAACAATTGACTTACAAGGAATGACTCGTTCTATAAGAGTTACTGGTGAGTTTAAAGATATTGAAACTATACGAAATATTAATTTTAAAAGTAGTGCGGGTGCTTTGCTAAAACTCAGCGATATTGCAGAAGTTAAAGATTCATTTAAAAAACAAGAAAGTTTTGCACGTTTAAATAACAATAATGTTATAACATTAAACATTGTTAAAAAGAGCGGTCAAAATTTACTTGATGCAAGCGATAAGATTAAAGATATAATATCTGAGTTGCAAAAAGAAAAGTTGCCTAACGATTTATCAATAACCGTTTCTGGCGACCAATCACGATTAACCAGAACAACACTTGCCGATTTAAATAATACTATTATTATTGGTTTTATATTGGTAACAATAATCCTAATGTTTTTTATGGGACTTACTAATGCTGTTTTTGTTGGGTTAGCTGTTCCATTATCAATGGGAATTGCGTATATTGTTATGCCAGGATTCGATTTTACAATGAATATGCTTGTAATGTTTTCATTTATTTTTGCACTTGGTATTGTTGTAGATGATGCCATTGTGGTAATAGAAAACACACATAGAATATTTAACCAGCATCATGGAAAAATGAGTATTAGTCAGTCGGCAAAAATTGCTGCTGGTGAAGTATTTGTTCCTATTTTATCGGGAACGCTTACAACTATAGCTCCATTTTTCCCTTTGTTATTTTGGCCAGGAACTGTTGGAAGTTTCATGTATTTTATTCCTGCAACATTAATTATTACGCTTACTGCTTCTCTTTTTGTAGCATATATTATAAACCCTGTTTTTGCTGTGCGTTTCATGAAACACGAAGGCGAAGAGGAAAGATTAAGTGCTAAAAAGATTTTTAGAAATGCTTTTATTATAACCTGTGTATCATTACCATTCTATATTTTTCAAGTTTGGGGTATTGGAAATTTTATAGTGTTTTTTGCACTTCTATATATATTCCATAATTTTTGGGGACAATATTTAATACTTAAATTTCAGAAAAATGTTATTCCATATATTTTAACCAAATATGAAAATACATTAAAATGGTCGTTAAAGAATAAACGTCCTGTATTTTTAATGATTGGTTTAGTTGTATTGTTAATTGTAACTTTTGTTATAACAGGAATTAAAAAACCAAAAGTTGTATTTTTTCCAGACAATGAGCCCAATAATTTATTTGTATTAATTAAAATGCCTGTTGGAACTAGCGTAAAAGTTACAGATTCTGTTACTTCAATAGTTGAGAAAAAAGTTTTTGAAGTTATTGGTAAAAATAATCCTATTGTTGAGTCAATTATAAGTAATGTGGCGTTAGGCGCATCGAGTAATGCATTCGATTTCGGAACAATTACTCCAAACCAAGGAAAGGTTACTGTGAATTTTGTAGAGTTTGCAAAACGTCATGGCGAAAGTACTTCAAAATATTTAGAGTTATTAAGCTCTTCTGTAAAAAACATTCCTGGTGCACAAATTTCTGTTGAAAAACAAAAGATGGGTCCACCAACTGGAAAGCCTGTAAATATTGAAATAAGTGGCGAAAATCTTGATGAGTTAATAGAGGCTTCGATACATTTTAAACGTTACCTCGATTCGTTAAATATTAAAGGTATTGAATTATTAAAATCAGATTTTGAACAAGGTAAGCCCGAAATTATTATTGACATTGATCGCGAAAGAGCCAACCGCGAAGGTATTATGACTGGTCAGGTTGGTGGTGAACTTAGAACAGCTATTTATGGTAAAGAAATAACAAAATACCGTGAAGGTGAAGATCAATATCCTGTTCAGTTGCGTTATTCAGTAGAAACTCGCGATAATATTGATAAACTTTTAAATCATCGCATTACATATCGCGATATGAATAGCGGAATGTTAAGGAGTATTCCTTTATCTTCTGTTGCAAAAATAAGATATCAAAACACTTTTGGTGGAATTAAAAGATTTAATTTGAAACGTGTTATAACATTATCTTCTGATGTTACAACAAATTACACAGCAAACGAAGTTGTTGCAAAAATTAACGCAGTATTAACAAGTTACAATAAAGGAGAGGGTATTGAAATTAAACTTACAGGTGAACGCGAAGACCAAGCAGAAACAATGGGGTTTTTATCAAAAGCAATGGTGTTAGCGTTACTTTTAATTTTCTTTATTTTAATTACACAGTTTAATTCATTTGGCAAATCAATAATAATACTTTCTGAAGTTTTATTTAGCATTATTGGTGTGTTATTAGGCTTTATTATTTTTGATATGACAATTTCAATAATTATGACAGGACTTGGCATTGTTGCTCTTGGTGGTATTGTTGTTAGAAATGGAATTTTATTAGTAGAATTTGCTGATGTTCTTAAAGAACGTGGATTAAAAACTCGCGATGCAATTATTCAGGCTGGTAAAACACGTATTACGCCAGTATTACTTACTGCAAGTGCAACAATAATCGGACTTATACCTTTAGCAATTGGGTTAAATATTGACTTTGTGAGCTTGTTTAGTAATTTTGACCCTAAAATTCATCTTGGTGGCGATAATGTAGCATTTTTTGGACCTTTGGCTTGGACAATTATATTTGGTTTAACATTTGCTACTTTTATAACATTAATTATGATACCAGTAATGTATTATTTAATGTATTCGGCTAAAGTTAAAATTAAACGTGCAAATTCAAATAGAAAAGCTAGACGACAGCTAAAATTAGTTTAATTAAATAAGTTTTTTTGTTATAAAATGCTTTGGAGCTTACTCCAAAGCATTTTTTATAATAGCACTTATTTATATTGTTAGGAAACTCGTGTTATTTGTTAGGAAACTCATTATGAAAATTGTATAAAATTGTATAATTTTACGTGTTTGATTTAATAAATAATGAAAACACTAAACTTCTTACTCACTATTTTAATATTGCTTTTTTTTAAAGTCGCTTTATCATTAAGTGTAACCGATAGCATTAAATCTGTTGTTGATAAGCAAAGTGATAAGGAAAAGTTTAATTCTTATTTGAATTTATCTGAACAATATAGGGGAACAAATATCGACACTGCAATTTTATATGTTGATTACGCTATAAATATTGCTCAAAAATTAAATAATGAGACTCTTAAATCGCAAGCATTAAATGAAAAAGGTGTCTGTTATTATATGAATAATAAATACAATTCAGCAATTTTATATTATAAAAAAGCTTTAGATATTGATAAAAAAAGAAAAAACTCTAATGACATTACTATTAGATTAAATAACTTGGGCTTGTCGTATTCAGCATTAGGCGATTATTCTTTGGCAATAGATTGTTTTTTTGAAGCATTAAAAATTGACCAAAGTAAAAACGATAACCGTAAAATTGCTATACGTTTTAATAATATTGGAATTGTTTATGTAAAGTTTAAACAATATGAAAAAGCATTAGAATATTTTGGAAAAGCATTAAAAATTGATAGCAATAATGTCGACAAATCACTTTATTCGTCGCGATTGAGTAATGTTGGAATGGTATATTTAAAAATGAATAACCCCGATAAAGCTATAATATATTTTAATAAAGCACTCGATATTGACGAAAAACTTAATAATAACTTTAATTTAGCAATAAGATATAATAACTTAGGTAAAGCATATCTTAAAAAACAATTATATAACGAAGCTATGTTTTATTTTGATAAAACATTAGAGTTTGACCAAAAATCGGGAAACGAAGCCGATATTGCTGGTGATTTAACAAATTTAGGAAATGTTTATTCTAAAATTAATCATAAGAATAAAGCTATTAATTGTTATAACAAAAGTTTAGAAATAGCAATTAAAAATAATCTTCCCGATTTAATTATCGATAACTATTTTCAATTATCTGAATTATACAAAACTAATAACGACTTTAAAAATTCATATAACTATTTAGTAAAATATCAACAATTAAAAGATTCTGTTTATAATTCCGAAACGCAAAATAAATTGGTCGATTTACAAAATCGTTCGCAAGTTGAAATGAAAGAAGCCGAAATTGCTTTGCTGTCGCGTGATAAACAATTAAAAATATTAGAAATAAAACAAAAAGAAGACGAAATTTATCGTCAACATGCATTAAAATATTGGATAATTGCAATTTCTGTATTCGTTGTTACAATATTAATTTTTGTTTATGTTTATTCACGAAATAAATCCTCAAAAAATAAATATATTTTAGAGCAAAATTTAAATACATATATGCAAAAAGCACTCAGCCAACAAATGAATCCTCATTTTATTTTTAATACATTAAATTCTATTCAGTACTTTTTGTTAAATAACGATAAGTTGTCATCAAATAAATATTTAACAAAATTTGCAAAACTAATGCGAATAACATTAGACAATTCGCAAAGCGAAACTATTCCATTAACAAAAGAAATAGAGCTACTTAATTTATATGTTGAACTTGAGCAATTAAGGTTTGATAATAAATTTTCGTTCGAGATTATAAATAATGTAAAGTTAGACAATGAATTAATTTCAATTCCACCATTAATTATTCAACCATTTATAGAAAATGCTATTTGGCATGGTATTATGCATCGCAAAGATGTTACTGGAGGTAAATTGAAAATTTATTTTGACGTTGAAAACGAAAACTTAAAATGTACCGTAGAGGATAATGGTATAGGACGTAAAAAAGCCAATGAACTTAAAAAGCAAAATAAACCTGAGCACATTTCGCTTGGCACACAAATTACAGAATCGAGAATCGATTTAATTAACAAATTGCACAAAAGTAAATTGAAAATAGATTATATAGATTTGTGCGACAACAATTCTAACCCTATTGGAACAAAAGTTGAGATTACTTTTCCATTATAAAGCAATTTGTTATGATAAATGCCATAATAGTTGACGACGAAAATAGAGCAATAAAAACTTTGCAACTTATTTTAAATGAGTATTGCAAAGATGTTTGTGTTATTGATACTGCAAATTCTGCGCTAGAAGCAATAAAAAAAATAAATATTAAATTACCCGATTTAGTGTTTTTAGATATTGAAATGCCTAATGGAAATGGGTTTGATGTATTAGAAGCTTTCCCAAATAGAAAGTTTGATGTGATATTTGTTACGGCTTATAATAATTTCGCATTAAAAGCTATAAAGTTTGCAGTTGCCGATTACATTCTTAAGCCTATTGATATTGAAGAAGTAACTTTAGCAATAAGTAAAATTATTGAACGAAAAAAACAAAATATACAATCACAACCCGATTTCACTACTTTAATAAATAATATTAAAAATCAAGCACAACGAAAAATATCTATACCAACCTTAAATGGAATTGAATTTATATCGCTAAACGAAATTTTATATCTTGAAGCCGATAGAAGTTATTGCAAAATAATTTTAACACAAAAACGTAGTATGCTAATATCTAAAAGTATGAATGATGTTGAACAACTCTTACCCGAAACCGAATTTGTTAAAATACATAAATCGCATATTGTTAACCTTGCATTTGTTAAAAAAATATTAAAAACTGATGGTGGTTCTGTTGAACTTGTTGATGGAACTACTTTAATAATTGCAAAAACTAAAAAAGAAGAGTTTACAACTTTAATTCAAAAATATTTTAAATTAAACAATTAATATTTACCAAGTTGTTAAATTTAAATTGTTAACTTTGGGTTGTATTAATTTAAAACATAATGATTTCATTAATAATAGCCGACGATCACCCACTTTACCTCGATGGTTTAGAAATGTTGCTAACTAAAGAACATGAAATTAAAATTATTGCAAAATGTAATTTAGGTGCTGAGGCAATTTCTGCATTAAAAAGAAAAGAGTGCGATATTTTATTGCTCGATTTGCACATGCCAGATATGATCGGTGTTGAGGTTGTAGAAGAAATAATTAAGTTTAAGCCCGAACAAAAAATAATTATGCTTACTCATCAAAAAGGAAGCAGGTATTTAAGTAAACTCGAGAAATTAGGGATAATGGGTTATGTACTTAAAAATATTACACGCGACGAATTAGTAAAGGCAATAAAAATAGTTTATGATGGAGGCACTTATTTTTCTGAGGGAATACAAAATCTAACTAAAGAAGAAGATTTTTATATTAAATCGTCGGTAATTATTCATAACGATTTGCCTGACACAATGTTAACTGCACGCGAAAAAGAAATTTTAATTTGTGTTTGCAATGAGTTAAGTAGTGCCGAAATTGCAAAAAAGTTATTTATTAGCGTTGGAACCGTTGATACTCATCGTAAAAACATTCTACAAAAGCTTGGTATTGCAAATACTGTTGGTTTGGTAAAATACGCTTTAAAACATGGGTTGCTTAACCCTGACGAAGGCTAATTAAAATTTCTGCTCCACCATTTTCACCGTTTCTAAATTCTATAGTACCATTTAGCAAAGCAATAAATTTTCTACTAACACTTGTGCCTATGCCACTTCCGCTGGCTCCTTTTAATTCGAAATTAGTGTTGTTGTTTAATTGTACCAAAATTTCGGGTTTAAATCCATTCCCAGTATCTTTAATTAATATTGTTGAAATATTTTTTGTGATGTTAGTTTCAATATTTATTTCTTTTTCTTTTGGCGAAAATTTAACAGCGTTATTTACAATATTTCTCAAAATAAAATAAATCATTAATCTGTCAGTATAA
Organism: Bacteroidales bacterium; assembly: GCA_036171595.1. Taxonomy (GTDB): domain Bacteria; phylum Bacteroidota; class Bacteroidia; order Bacteroidales; family GWA2-32-17; genus GWA2-32-17. The sequence goes on along the minus strand of JAVHRJ010000217.1, from coordinate 6,152 downwards.
ATTATATCATTTTGCAAATTGTTAGAGGTTATTTTTATTTGCTTAAATGTTGCAATAGGTTGGTATAATTTAATGATATCGGTAATAACAGTGTTTATATTTACATTTTCGAAATTCGATTGTAAATTATTTTTTTGAAGTTTTGCCCATTGTAAGATATTGTCTAATAAATCTTGTAATGGAACTATTGCATTGCTAATATTTAATAACGATTTTTGTAAATCTTCTTTTGTTTGTTGTTCAATAGTTTCCAAAGCAATGTTTGTGTAAAGTGTTACTGAGGTAATTGGGTTGTATAAATCGTGCGACAGCATGCTTATTAATTGGTCTTTAGTTGAATTCGATATTGTTAAATTTTCTTCAGAATCAATAAGTTCTTTGTTTAATATTTTTAGCGTGTTATTTTGATTCCTAATTTTTTCGTTTATTTGTGCAAGTTGTTTATTTAGTTTTTGTTTTGTTCGGTATTGAATATAAATAAATGCTCCAACTAATAAAATTAGTAATGATAATAGGGCAAAAAGAATTTTTTGTTTTCTTTCGTTTGCAATTTTAGTTGTTTTTAATTCATTTTCTTTAGTTAATAATTTATTATCATGGTCTTTTTTTTCTGAATCGTATTTAACATTCATTTCTGTAATTTGATTGTTGTACTTTTCGGTAATAATGGAATCTTTTAATTGAGTTGATTGTTTATAGCTTTCGTATGCTAGTTTATAATCGCCCTGTTGTTTATACAAATTTGACATGTCAAAGTAAACGTCTTTTTGAAGCCTTAGTGAATTTTGTTTTTTAGCTATTGCTAATGCTTCGTTGTAATAATTTAACGCTTCATTAAAATTCTTTTTTTCTACATAAACATCGCCAATGTTTGATAATGTTGAAATAAGTGAAAAAAACATTTTGTTCTTTGTTTTTCCTTCTTTGGCTTTAAAAAAGTATTCAAGAGCTTTATCATATTTTTTAAAATCTTTATATACGTTGCCAATATTGTTTTCTAAATTTGCAACATTTACCTCATTTTTAACTTTTAAGTAATATTCGCGTGCTGTAAAATAACATTTTAGAGCAAGTTCAAATTTGTTTGAGCTTCTGTAAACCATGCCCATATTGCCATTAGTCATGGCAACGCCTCCTTCGTCTTTAATTTCCGTAAATTTATTCCTCGATTTAATAAAATATTTTAAAGCCTCATCTAGTTTTTCTTGTTGATGATATACCAATCCAATAAGATTTAAGTCGCTAGCAGAACCATTAATATTGTTGTTTTTGTCGTCGAGTTTTAAAGCTTCAATTAATATTTGTGTTGCCATAACATACTCGCCTCTTTCAGAAAAAATGTATCCTTTTTCCCTCATGGCTTCTGTCATACCTTCGAAGTAATTATTTTTCTTTGATAAGCTAAGGGCTGAATCAAGATATACTAATGCTGAATCGGTTTTGTTTTCTGGCGTTTTAAAATAAGCATCCAATAATTTATTTACTTTTTTAATAACAACGGAGTCGTTTTGACCAATAGCACAATTTGTTGCAAATAAAATCAGAGAAATAAATAAAGTAAATTTTATCATATAAATATACCTATTTACAGTATTGTATAGGGTCAAAAATAAGTAGAATTTTGTTAACGATAAACCTCAAAGTATTTAATTATTGAGAATAATAAAAACAATTGCGTATATGGCCTATAAACAATATAATACAAGTAGAATTAATTTAATAATGTTCGTTTTTGTTAATTTATTTCTGTTTGCTTTAAAGCTAAATGCACAGTATGTTGGAATTAACGCTACTGGCAGTTTGCCAGATTCTTCATCGGGGCTCGATATTGATTTTGCCAATAAAGGATTGTTAATTCCACGCGTTGCATTAACAGGTGCTTTAGATGTTACTACAATTAGTTCGCCCACAATTTCTTTGTTGATTTACAACACCGCTACAGCAGGAGTTTTGCCGAATAATGTTGTGCCTGGATATTATTATTATAATGGAACACAATGGATACAGTTTTTATCAAATGGAGGATCTGGAGGTATTTGGAGTAGAATTTCTCCAACTGTTTTTTTAACAGACAATTCGGATTTTGTTGGTATAGGAACACAAGCACCTCAATATAAACTTGACATAATTCACAATACTAACATGCTGGATGACAGGGCTGTAAATATTTTATTTAATACTAATGCTACATCATTAACAGGTGATTCTAGTGCTGCTTTATTAATTAAGGCTACTGGAACTTCTTCTGGTTCTGTAAATAGTGGGTATTTTAATACTACGGGCAATTCAACTGGAAACTGTGCTGGGTTATTAAACTTTGTTAATGGCTCAGGTTCTGGTTCGAAAATCGGAGTTGGACAAATGATAAGTGGTAACGGAGATAAAGCTGGTATCTCGGCTAATGTTTCAGGTACTGGAAATATACATTATGGAACTTATTTAGATATTTCTGGAGCTACAACTAATTTTGGAATATATGCAAAAACTCAAGGAGGATTAAGTAGCTATGGACTTTATATAGATGGAAACCCAAAATACTCTGCTTATTTAAAAGGTGATGTGTTTTATGTTGCAGGAATTGCTTCTATTGGCTACAATTCTGGATTTTACAATTCAGCATATACGTTAGATATTAATGGAAAGTCCAACTTTACTAATGCAATTTTTATAAATAATTCTGCAGGCTTAGCAGGTTATGTGTTAAAATCTAATGGTCCAACAACTGCACCCAAATGGGTTAGTGCCGATTCTGTTGGATATTGGAGTGATGATGGTTATGGAAATATTTACAATTCTAATCTATCGGGAAGTGTTGATGCCAGTGGCCCTGACTTTGCCGATTTTACTAATCCTTTAACTTATTTATTAAGAGTAAAAAGCGTTGAACCAAACAATGGCTTATCATTACAATTTGGGATTAAGACTGATATTGTAGCAACTAACAGATACGGAGCAATTGAAGTTGATGATAATGGAACAAAAAGAAACCTGATTTTACAACCCATATCAGGCAATGTAGGAATTGGCTGTAGTTCACCTACTGCAAAACTTCATGTTAATGGCACCATTCGCTCAACGGTTGCAATTACAACTACAGCCCTTGCATGCTCAGATCGACGTTATAAAAAATTAATTACACCGCTAACTAATTCATTAATTCAAATACAACAAATGAATGGTGTTTATTACTTTTGGAAAAAAGATGAATTTAAAAATATGGGATTTACTGACGATAAGCAAATTGGCTTTATTGCACAAGAGGTTGAAAAAATTTATCCTGAATTAGTAAATACTGACGAACAAGGCTACAAGTCAGTAGATTATTCAAAAGTTACTCCAATTATAGTTGAAGCCATTAAAGAACAACAAAAACAAATTGAAGAATTAAAAACAATTGTAACCGAACAACAAAAACAAATTAATCAATTATTAAAACATTAACCTTCGATTATATCAGCAAAAAAGGTTGCAAAATTCTTTGCAACCTTTTTTTATAGTTATTTGTTATTATTTTGCAATAATAATTTTATTTGTCAATTTGCCTTTGTTGGTTATAGTTTCGGTAAAATAGCAACCGTTTGGTAATTCAGAAATATCTATTAATTTTTTTAATTTAATGCATATAATATTCTTACAGTTAAGAATTTGTGATATTGCAATATTTAACATTTAACGATTTCTTAACACTAGAAATGGTTTCTTAACAATTTCTTAACATTCGATTTGTACAGTAGACTTTATAAGCATTGTTATGGTTGCATTTATATTTTATTTTATCAACTGTATATATTTATAATAATATGCACATGCAAATTTAAAGTGTTGAAAATAAATTTATTAAAGCACATTGTTAAAATGTGTTAAATAACATGTTTTGTAATTTAAAAAAGGAATAAATTTTATAAAAAAGCAATTATCAAATATTAAATTTCACTTCTTTTAAACTTAAAAATTAATTATGTCGCAGATATTTACTGTGTTATATTGCTAAAGCAACCTTTTGTTTATACACTCGACTAACTAATATTAAACAATTTTTAATTAAAAATTACAATTATGAACAAGAAAATTTTAACATTAATTATTGCAATTGGTTTTCTTTGGATAGGAAAAGCGAATGCGCAATGTACAGCAGATTTCGATAGAAGTCCAAGAACTGTATGTGTAGGTAGTCCGGTTGTGTTCTATGATTTATCAACGGGTGGAAATAACCCTAAAACGTGGAATTGGAATTTTGGACCAGGTGCAACGCCTGCAACATTTAATGGTCAGAATCCTCCAACAGTAACTTATTCTACTACAGGAACTAAAACGATTACATTAAATTATACAACTAATAATGGCGGATGCTCTGATGTTCAGCAAAGAGATATAAATGTTGTTGCTCAACCAACAATTTCTTTTAATTCAAATAGTCCTCAATGTGTAGGACAACAATTTAACTTTACATATACAGGCTCTGCAGCATTAACTTATTCATGGGATTTTGGAATTGGTGCTATACCAAGTACTTCAAATGTGCAAAATCCACAAGGTGTAATTTATTCTTCGGCTGGCTCAAAAACAGTAACTTTAACAATTAGCAATGGTACATGTACTCAAGCTGCAACTCAAACGGTAACAGTATCGGCAACACCCACAGCAAGTTTCGCTTCAACAGCACCAAAATGTACAGGTATTGCTGTTGATTTTACAAACACAGGTACATCAAGCGGTGCAACTTATTCGTGGAATTTTGGTTTAGGGGCAACACCTGCAAATTCAACGTCACAAAACCCTACAGGTGTTCTTTATTCCACATCGGGAGTTAAAATAGTAACGTTAACAATTACCAACAGCACTACAAGTTGTGCTGTAACTGCAACAAATACTATTAATATAAATCAAACGCCAACTTTAAGTTTTACTTCAAATTCACCAGTTTGCGAAAATTCAGCAGTAAATTTTACTAATACCGGTACAACAGGCATAGGTGTTGTTTACAACTGGGATTTTGGTGCCGGAGCTTTACCTGCAACATCTTCATCTCAAAATCCAAGCAACGTATTATATGGTTCTTCTGGCAATAAAACAGTAACACTTACAGTAACCAACGAGTATCAGTGTTCCGCTGTAAGTTCTTCTTTAATTAATATTTTATCAACACCAGTTGCAAGTTATACTTCTATATCTTCAAACTGTACAGGCGATTCAGTTGATTTCCAAAATACCGGAACGTCAAGTGCTACTTATACATGGGATTTTGGTAGCGGAGCAATACCTACATCCTCCACAACAGAAAGTCCACAAAATATTGTTTATTCAACATCAGGAATAAAAACTGTAACATTAATCACAACATTGGGTTCATGTACCGACACAAGCAAACAAACCATTAATATTATTCAAACACCTGCACCATCGTTTACAACAAATGCACCGCAGTGCGAAGGTTCTAGCTTGAACTTTACTTACACAGGAACGACTGATACAAACTGGGTATATATGTGGGATTTTGGAGTTGGCTCAGCACCTTCTTCTTCTTCTCAGATTAATCCGCAAGCAATAAATTACACTGGCGCTGGCTCAAAGTATGTGTTGCTTACCGTGTCAAACGGATTATGTTCCGAAGTTGCCTCCGCAACATTTACCATTAACCCAACACCTATTGCAAATTTCACTTCTATGTCTTCAAACTGTACGGGTGACTCAGTTGATTTTCAAAACACTGGAACAACAGGTGCAACATATTCGTGGAACTTTGATAATGGTGCAATACCTACATCCTCCACAACAGAAAGTCCACAAAACATTGTTTATTCAACATCAGGAATAAAAACTGTAACATTAATCACAACTTTAGGTTCGTGTACCGATACAAGCAAACAAACCATTAATATTATTCAAACTCCAGCACCTTCATTTACAACTAATGCCCCACAATGCGAAGGTTCGGCAGTAAACTTCACTTACACAGGAACTACTGACACAAACTGGGTTTATATGTGGGATTTTGGAATAGGAGCAAATCCGGCTAACTCATCTCAACAAAATGTTCAAGGGGTTTTATACATTGGCGGAGAAAGCAAAATAGTTTTATTAACAGTTAAAAACGGATTTTGTTCGGAAGTTTCGCAACAAATAATTACTATCAATCAATTGCCAGTTGCAGA
>JAVHRJ010000216.1:0-4713 GCA_036171595.1 Bacteroidales bacterium | reverse complement strand
TATTTCTATTTATTTCTGTTTTATAACTTTCAACTTTATGCACTTTACAAACTTTTCACTTTTAACTTTCAAGTTTCAACTTTTATCGTTTATCTTCGCACCAAATTTTATATATGAATATTTTTGAAGCAAAGAATATTGTTAAACAATATTCAGAACATAGGGCACTCGACAATGTAAGTGTTTCAATTAAAGAGGGTTCTGTTTTTGGCATTTTAGGACCAAATGGCGCAGGAAAAACTTCTTTATTAAGAATAATGAATCAGATTACTGCACCGGACGAAGGACAGCTATTTTATAAAGGTAATCCATTAATCCCGTCGCATATTTCTGAATTTGGATATTTGCCCGAAGAGCGTGGTTTGTACAAAAAAATGAAGGTAGGAGAGCAAGCATTATATATTGCAATGCTAAGAGGATTAAAAAGAACTGAAGCACTAAAAAGATTGAAATATTGGTTTGAGAAATTTGAAATTCAAGCTTGGTGGGGGAAAAAAGCCGAAGAACTTTCGAAAGGTATGCAACAAAAAATTCAGTTTATTATTTCGGTTTTACACGAACCAAAATTATTGATATTTGACGAACCCTTTAGCGGTTTCGACCCTATAAACGTAAATATATTAAAACAAGAAATGTTAAAAATGAAAGAAAATGGAGCAACTATTATTCTTTCAACACACAATATGGCATCGGTTGAAGAATTGTGCGATGATATTGCGCTTATAAATAAAGCTAAAACTGTTTTAAATGGCTCAGTTAACGAAATTCGTAAGCAATATAAAAATAATACTTTTTCAGTTACTTTTTCGGGATTTGTAAATTTAATTGAAGCATCGTTGCGACACCAATATCAAATTATTTCACACGACGAAAAAGATGGTTTGCATCACATTAAGTTTAAATTAACTGATAACTCTGTAACAACTAATATGCTTATTTCAGGACTTTTGCCAATTGGTAATATTTTGTCTTTTAACGAAGTGTTACCAACAATGAACGATATTTTTATTAAAGTTGTTGAAAGTAATATTCTTGAAAATGTAACAATTAATTAAATTGAATTTTATGAATAAAATATTTATAATTATTAAAAGAGAATATTTAACAAGAGTTAAAAAACGTTCTTTTTTAATTATGACAGTTTTAGGACCTATTTTAATGGCTGCAATGTTCATTGGTCCGGCTTGGTTGTCGCAAGTTGAAGATAATGAACTAAAAACAATTGCAGTGATAGATAGTTCAAAAATATTTGTTGAAAGATTGCCCGAAACCGATTTAATTAAATTTAAGTATCTTACTAATCAAAGAATCAGCGATATAGAAAACAATTTTGCTAAAAATAAATATTATGCACTTTTATATATACCACCTTCGGTTCTTTCGTCTCCAAATGTAATTTTAACATCGAACAAACAACCAAGTTTGGCAGTAAGAATGCACATTTCTAATTCATTAAAACGCGATATTGAAAGTTTGAAGCTTCTTAAAAGCAACATTGACCCACAAGTTTTAAAATCAATTGAAACTAGTGTAAATGTTAATGTAACAAAGGTTAATGATGACGGAACTCGCGAAAATAAATCAGCCGATTTGCAAATGATTCTTGGTATTGTTGGCGGCATGTTAATTTACTTTTTCATTTTTATGTATGGAGCACAGGTTATGCGTGGTGTTATTGAAGAAAAATTGAGCCGTATTATTGAAGTAATTATTTCGTCGGTAAAGCCTTTTCAATTAATGATGGGTAAAATTATTGGAATTGCTTTTGTTGGTCTTACTCAATTTTTATTATGGATTATATTAACAATGACAATTGTTACAACAGTAAAATCAGTGTTTTTTCCTGATTTAAATACATTTAAAAATATTCAGGCACAAAGTGTTATGAGTAAAACTGACGTTAACGTTTCTTCCAAACAAAATAAAGAAATTTCGTATAGCGATGTAAATGCAGTTTTTGATTCAATCAAAACTATTGATTTTCCAGTTGTTATTGGCTCATTCATTTTCTTTTTTATTGTTGGTTATTTGTTGTATAGTGCAATGTTTGCTGCAATTGGCTCGGCTGTTGATAGTGAAGCAGATACACAACAATTTATGATGCCTGTAACAATTCCCCTAATATTGTCTATTGTGTTAATCGGAAACGTAACAAGCAATCCCGAAGGTCCTATTGCGTTTTGGTTTTCAATAATTCCATTTACTTCGCCAGTTGTAATGATGATGCGAATTCCTTTTGGAGTTCCTTGGCACGAAGTTGTTTTATCTGTTGTTTTATTAGTTGCATCTTTTATTTTTATGACTTGGATAGCTGGTAAAATTTACCGTACTGGAATTTTAATGTATGGTAAAAAGGTCAGTTACAAAGAGTTATATAAATGGTTAAAATACAAAAATTATTAGTATAAATGAGAATAGCTGCAATTGATTTAGGTACAAATACTTTTAATCTTTTAGTCGCCGATGCCGACGATAAAGGTTATGTTGAAGTATTTAGAGATAAAAGAGCAGTAAAATTAGGGCTTGGAGGAATAATAAATAATAAAATATCCAAGGAAGCTATAAAACGTGGTATTTCTGCTATTAAAGATTACATAGAAATAATAACACCACTTTCTGTTGATAAAATACTTGCTGTTGCAACATCTGCAATTAGAAGCACTGAAAATGGTTTAGCATTTACTAAAATGTTAAAAAATAAATTTAACTTAGAAGTTAGAATTATTGGAGGAGACGAAGAAGCTGAACTGATTTATTATGGTATCAGAAGAGCCGTTAATTTACAATCTGAAAATGTACTTATGCTCGATATTGGTGGTGGCAGCAATGAATTTGTTATTGGAAACAGTAATAGAATTTCGTGGAGACAAAGTTTTTCGTTGGGAATAGCCCGATTGTTGGAACTATTTAATCCATCAAACCCTTTAACTAATAACGAAGTAGCTCAAGTTCTTTTTTATTTCGAAAATGAACTTAAACCTTTATTTGATGCTTTAAACATTTATCCTGTTAAAACATTAGTGGGCTCTTCGGGTTCATTTGATACAATTGCAAATATTTGTCATTTAAATAATTACAACAAACCAATAAATACCGAAACAACATATTTTGAATTTAATAAAAATGAGCTAAACGAATTGTGTAATAAAATTATTTATTCCACCACAGATGAGAGGAATGAAATGCCCGGTATGGATTTAATGCGAGTAGAAATGCTGCCTCTTGCAGCATTGTTTATTAAATTTATAATTGATAAAACAAATGTTTCAGAAATAATTCATTCTTCATATTCTATTAAAGAAGGAATTATTTTCAGTTATTCAGAAACAGAAAACTAAATATTTTGCAACTACTCACCCGGCAAAATTACAAAACATTCCCGCTTCCCGTCATTCCCACGCAGGCGGGAATCTCCCGGTAATAGAAAAACAGTGCTTCGAATAAGGGATTCCCGCCTTCGCGGGAATGACGAATAAATTTGCGTACATTGCGTCTTTGCGTGACATAATATTAGCGAGAAATAATGAGTGCTGAGTAGTTACAATATTTTTTTACTTTGTTATTCCAAACTCTTTTTGCACAACTGCTCCTAATTCTTTTTCGAATTTAGAGAATTTTGAGTAAAAAACTGCAAGGTAAATTATAAGTGGAATAAAAATTCCAAGTAAAACTACACTAAGAGCAAAAATTATTCTACCACCAAGTGTTGGAAAATTACCTTCAATTAATATTCTTTTTTTGCGAAGAATTACATTTGCACCTGTTGTATTACTCTTTGAAGCAATAAACATATTTTTCCTGGAATCAACGAATTTATAATTTGGAAAACTTTCAACTAATTTGCTTTTCAAGTTCTCAATGGTAACGGAATTTTCGTTAGTAAGTATTTTCATTATTTATAATTTGATTTGTACAAAAATATGGCATTAGTAACCAACTATAGTTTTATGTCATTCTATACTGTGGCACGGTTTTAAACCGTGCCACAGTTTAAGAGTTACCAATGCCCTAAAAATTATTGAGCTTGAACATTTTACTATTAATTATTTCTTTCGAACTATTTATTTTAACAAAGTACAAACCTGAAGATAAATTATTTGTTGAAATTAGAATTTTCATGTTTTTATTTACATTAACAGTTTTTATAAACACTCTTTCTCCCTGAATATTATTTAATTCAATAACACAATTCCCAAATTCTTTAGAAAATTCAATATTCAGTTCATTTTTTACAGGATTTGGATAGAACTTTACAAATCTTGATAAATCATTTTCAGCAATACCAACTGATTTCGGATGAACCCATTTTTTAATTGTATCGGAACCACAATTATTAAAAACTATTAAAGTAACTAATACTGAATCGCTGCTTGTATAAATATGACTTGGATTTACTATACTTGAAAAATTTCCATCTCCAAAATTCCACTTACATGAATCAATTGGAGCAGTTAAATTATTAAACTGAACAATATAATTATCAGGTGATGTATTTACCGAAAAATTTGAAACAGGCAAATTACAGTCAAAATAAATCCATTTTTTAATACTATCTGAACCGCAGGAATTATAAGCAAACATTGTAACTAACATGGAATCAGTATATGAAAATGTATGGGACGGATTAATTAAATTTGAAAAAGTGCCATCACCAAAATTCCAGTAACAAGAATCCATTAAATAAGATGAATTATTAAATTGTGCCTGCATGCT
>JAVHRJ010000215.1:0-4725 GCA_036171595.1 Bacteroidales bacterium | reverse complement strand
TTGTCTTTTGAACTTTGTTATTTATTTGTAATTTGTATTTTGAAAATTGAGTTTTTGCTTTTTGTAGTTTAATTGTAATTTGTCTTTTGAACTTTGTTATTTATTTGTAATTTGTCTTTTGAAAATTGAGTTTTATCTTTTTGTAGTTTGTTTGAAATTTGTATTTTGAAAATTGATTTTTTGATTTTTGTAGTTTAATTGTTATTTGTATTTTGAAATTTGTTGTTTATTTATTGTTCTTTTAAAAAGCTGAATTTATTAATTAATTAAAAAAAATAGTTATGGATTATGTAGAAAAATTTCAGAATGTTAGTGTTCTGGGTGCTGCCGGTAAAATGGGTAGCGGAATACTTTTGCTTACTGTTATAGAAATGGCAGATTTAAGTTTAAAACCCGAAAATAAAGATAAAAAGTTTTTACTTTATGCAATTGATATTAATCAGACAGCCCTTTCGGGTTTAATGAAATATATTAAGAGCCAAGTTTTTAAGGCTGCCGAGAAAAAAACAAATGTATTGCGTAAAATTTATGCAAATCGTGCCGATTTAATTGATAATAAAGAAATTATTGAGCAATATGTTGAAGATGTAATGGCACTTATTCGCCCAGTAACTACTGTTGAATCGGCTTACGAATCGAAAATTGTTTTTGAGGCTGCAAGCGAAAATCCTGATTTAAAAATTAAATTATTTTCACAGATAAATCAAAATAGCAAAAACAGCCCATGGTTTTTAACCAATACTTCATCAATTCCAATTAGTTTTATTGATAAAGAAGCAAAACTTGATGGAAGGGTTTTAGGAGTTCATTTTTATAATCCACCTGCTGTTCAAAAACTTGTTGAAGTTATTAAATCTGCAAATACTAAACCCGAGCTTCCTGAATTTGCTACAATGCTAATTAAAAATTTAAGAAAAATTGAAGTCCCATCGTACGATAAAGCTGGTTTTATTGGCAACGGACATTTTATGCGCGATGCACTTTATGGTATGGAACAAGCTACAAAACTTGCTTCTGATATGCCATTTGTTGAAGCCGTTTATGCAATTAACAAAATAACACAAGATTATTTAATTCGCCCAATGGGAATTTTTCAGTTGATTGATTATGTTGGTATTGATGTTTGTCAGTACATTATGAAGGTTATGAAACCTTATGTTTCTGACGAAAATATTTATAGCCCGTTGCTCGATAAATTTATGGAGTTAGGTGTAAAAGGTGGACAAAACTCTGATGGCTCGCAAAAAGACGGTTTCTTAAAATACGAAAAAGGAAAACCTGTTGCAATATATGACCCCGATAAAAAACAATATGTAAATATTGCTGATTTTTCTGCAAATTGCGAAAATAAATTAGGTGCAGTTCCTACATCAATTAAGCCATGGAAAGCTGTTGTGGGAAATCCTGCAAAAGAAGAAATATTTAAACAATATTTTGCAGAGTTAAAAACAATGGACACCTTTGGTGCTAAACTCGCTGTAAATTACGCCATGCGCTCAAAACAAATTGGAGTTAAACTAGTTAGCGATAAAGTTGCATATTGCGAGAAAGATGTAAACACAGTTTTACTCACAGGATTTTTTCATGCCTATGGTCCAATTAACGATTATATAAATTAAAAAAACAGCCAAAAATCTCAAAAACACAAAAAGACACAAATGAATTTTTCCCCACTAACAGATCGACATGAAGATTTAGGTAAAATTATTGTTGACAGTGCTTATACTGTTCACAAAAATTTAGGACCTGGTTTGTTGGAGAAAGTTTATGAAGTTTGTTTTTGTCACGAGCTTAAAAAACGAGAAATTCCATTTCTTCGTCAAGTTGATATTCCAATAGTGTATGATGGAATTACATTTGAAGAAGGTTTGCGATTAGATGTTTTAGTTGATAATTTAATAATTTGTGAACTAAAAGCAGTTGACGAAGTTAACTCTGTTTGGGAAGCTCAAATTCTTAGTCATTTAAAACTAACCGATAACAGATTGGGGTATTTAATTAATTTTAATGTGAAAAATATAGGAATGGGGATTAAACGTTTTATTATTTAGTGATAATTTTGTGTTTTAGTGTTTTTGTGGCAAAAAAAAGAAACAATAACTTAAAAAAAATAATATTATGAAACTTAGAAGAAAAATATATATGGTAGCTGGTTATAACACCATATCAATGGGAACCGGCAGAAAAGAATTTAATCCACGTAAAGAACGTGCAGGTTTAGAAGAATATGTTAAAGAAGCTGGTCAGGCTGTTTTAAAGCAAATTGGCGGAGCTAATAATGTTGATGAATGTGTAATGGGCAATTTTATTGGCGCTCGTTTTAATCGTCAAGGAAATATGGCTGGTTTTTTCCCATTTATAGATGAAGGATTAACTTACAAACCTTGTACTCGCGTTGAAGGTGCTTGTGGAACAGGTGCATTAGCTTTGGTTTCTGGAATTCGTTCGGTACTTGCCGAAACTGCTGAAGTTGTTCTTGTTATTGGAACTGAAGTTCAAAATACTGTGAAAGCAATTTATGTAGCAGATATTTTAGCTGCTGCTGGCTGGGCAAAAGATAGAAAAGAAGGACATGCATATTATTTTCCTGGAAAATTTAGTGATAGGGCTGGACATTATTACGAAAAATTTGGTAAAGAGAAAACACGTAAAGCAATGGCTAAATGGTATGTAAATGCTATTGAAAATGCTCGTTTGTGTCCAACAGCTCAAGAATATCATAATACAACAAAAGATTTAATGGCCGTAGGTTTAACCGAACCAAATCCTCGTTCATTCCTCGATCATTTAAGTGTGTTCGATTGTTCTAAAGTTTCTGATGGTGCATCGGCAATTGCAATAGTTTCTGAAGAAGGATTAAAACGTTGTGGTATAGATAAAAAAGATGCTATTGAAGTTATAGGTTTTGGACAAGCAGAAAACGATATTACTAAACCACCAAAAGATTTTACAAAGCTCGATACAACTGCTGCTGCAGTTAAAAAAGCATTTGAATCGGCTGGTATTACTAAAGAACAAATTGCTACAGTAGAATGTCATGATTGTTTTTCGATTGCAGGTATTATGGCTATTGAAGCAATTGGCTTTGCCGAACATGGCAAAGGAATTGATTTTGTTTTAGAAGGAAATACCTCGCGTACTGGTAAAGTTCCATTTAATACAACTGGTGGTTTAATTGGTTGGGGACATCCAACTGGTGCAACCGGTGTTCATCAGGCAGTAACTATTATGGAACAACTTACAGGAAAAGCTGGCAAGTCACAAGTAAATATTCCTGTCGACCGCCCCTATGGCTTAACAGTAAATATGGGTGGCGACGATAAAACACTTGTGTCTATTGTTTATAAAAAAGCATAATAATATTTTTTAATACATAAATATAAAATCCTAAGAAATTAATCTTGGGATTTTTTATTTTAATATATTTGTAAAACAAATAATTATAAATGATTGTAAGTGTTTATAAGCGGTTGTTGTCGGATAAGGGGGCTTATACACTAGTTAGCAGCAACCATTAAAATGACAAGAATAATTTTCCTTATAGTAATAATAATTTCTTTTTTCAATTCTAGTTTTGGACAAACAGAAGTGGAACAACAGAAATTAGAAGATGCTGCATTTAAAGCATTAAAAGACTGGTTTAAAAATCCAACTTTAAATAATGAATTACTTGACCCTTCAATAATAAAACAATTACAAGACAGCGGTCAATATACTAATGGAGTAAAGGAAGGAATATGGGTGGAGTATTCTCTTGACACTTCATTAACAGGAATACAAACAACATTAGTTGTTGGTGATAAAAAAATTTTAACAACCTTTGGTGCAACACTCCAAAAAGAAAAAGGAATTTATTTTAATGGTAAACGAGATGGGTTCTGGGTTCTCTATAAATCTTATGATAAAAAACCGCCATTTATTTGGAATAAAATAATTGAAACTAATTATAAAAATGGACAAAAAAATGGACAAGAGGTACTTTTTAATTTGAATGATACAATTAGTATAAAATCGTTTACAAATGGACAAGAACAAGGAATTGGAAAAATATTTGATACAAATTATCCATATAAACTCCAACAAGTATATAAAGCAACAAATGGTGATTTATGGTTAGTAAAGACATTTTTTTCAAGTGGACAATTGCAAGCAAAATACGCTGACTCTATTGTATCAGGGAAAGAATATAAATACTTTCAAGAATATTATGAAAATGGAAAATTAAAAATGACAGGCTTTTATAACAATAAGGAAGTTAAGTGTGGCATATGGACAACATATTACGAGAACGGAAATATGGAGATAATATTTAATTATAATGAGGGCAACTTAGATGGATTATATAATTACTTTCATGATAATGGACAGTTATGGACAGAAAGGGTTTATAAAGATGGAAAACTATGGAATGTAAATTCAAATTATGATAGGAATGGAAAAAAAAGAGATTCGGGAACAATTAAAAACGGTACAGGAAAATTGAATATTTATAACACTGAGGGCAAATTGACAAAAGTTTATGAATATAAAGATGGTATTGAAAAATAAATGGCAGCTGCTAACACACGGTTAAAATTTAGCAGGCTGTTATGTGCAACTTGACATGAATGATAAAATTCAAACATTTTAGCGGTTTGACAAAAACTGCAAGCAAAAGCCTGCCAAATTTAACCGTTAATCGTTAGCGTTAATTATAAGAAAAAAAAGACTGAAAATAAATTTGCA
>JAVHRJ010000214.1:0-4743 GCA_036171595.1 Bacteroidales bacterium | reverse complement strand
TCGAGCCACGATTTACATTGACCATAAACATTGGTTTTCCAATCTTTATGCTCGTCCAAAATCCATTTTCGTAAAGCAGGTTCGTATTTATCTAAAGGTAAAAACCAATGACTTGTTTCTTTTTTTATAGGCTTACTTCCACTAATAGTGCTTTTAGGGTTTATTAAATCTGTAGCATTAAGAGATGTTCCACATTTTTCGCATTGATCGCCATAAGCTTTTTCATTGCTACAATGCGGACAAGTTCCAGTTATGTATCTATCAGCCAAAAATTGATTTGCTTCAGTATCAAAATATTGCTCTGTTGTTTTTTCAACAAATACTCCTTTATCATATAAATTTTTGAAAAAATCAGACGCAGTTTCAAAATGAGTTTTATTCGTTGTTCTTGAATAAATATCAAATGATATTCCAAAATCTTCAAACGACTTTTTTATAATGTTATGATAACGATCAACAATATTTTGTGGCGATACTCCTTCTTTTCGAGCTTTTATTGTAATTGGTACCCCATGCTCATCGCTACCACCAATAAAAATAACATCTTTTCCGCGTTGACGAAGATATCTAACATAAATATCGGCTGGAATATATACACCTGCTAAATGCCCAATATGAATTGGTCCATTAGCATAAGGCAAAGCCGAAGTAATTGTATATCGTTTATAGTTTTTCATTTTAAATAAAATTTATTACTAAATTTAGCCCACAAAGATACAAGAAAATAGTAATGACAATTCCATCATTTTTAAAAATTGGCGATGATATTGCAATTGTAGCACCATCGGGCTTTTTAACCAAAGAACAAATTACAAAAGCACTTGAAATATTTTCGAATTGGGGATTAAAAGTTCATTTAGGAAAAAATATATTTTCTAAATTTCACACTTTTGCCGGAACCGATGAGCAAAGATTATTTGATTTTCAAAATGCAATAGATGATAAAAACATAAAGGCAATATTTTGTGCACGTGGCGGTTATGGCGCATTAAGAATTATCGATAAAATTAATTGGGAAAATTTCATTAAAAATCCTAAATGGATTATTGGTTATAGCGATATTACAGTTTTTCATTCTTGTTTAAATAATGTTTTAAAAGTAGCTTCTATTCATGGACCAATGCCTGTAAATTTCGATAAACTAATTATTGAAAAAGATTCTCTCGAAAATCTAAAAAAAATAATTTTTGGAGAAAGTGTAAAATACAAAATTTCAAATATTAATAATTTGAGCAATTCAACAATTGAAGGAACATTAATTGGAGGGAACTTATCACTTATTTATAGTTTAAGAGGAACAAAATACGATTTTACAAGCAATAATAATATTCTTTTTATTGAAGAAATTGGTGAATATATGTATCATATAGATAGAATGTTACAAAATTTTAAATTAGGAGAAAAATATTTAGGTTTAAAGGCAATTATTTTAGGTGATTTTACCGATATAAAAGAAAATAATTTACCTTTTGCATATTCACTTTTAGAAATTTTAAAAACTACAACCTTTAATAAGATTCCTATTATTAGCAATTTTCCTGCAGGGCATTCAATTCCAAATTATCCAATAAAATTTGGACAAACGGCAAAATTAACAATTAACAAAAAAGAAATTATTTTTGAACAAGATTAATGATCGTAACTTTGAAATTCTTTTGGGATTTCAAAAATTGAGGGGTCTAATGGTTGTTTTGTAACTTGCGTTACACGTAAAGCCATTTTTTGTTCACGTAAAGTAGTTCTTTCTTCACTCAACATTGGAAAAAAGCCATCAGTATCGGGTATTCTTAAATAATATTCTGCATGCTTTTCTGTACGATTCCATAACTTTAAAAAATCTTCAAAAAAAGCAAAATTATCTTGAGCCACCCAATACGATACTTCAGTATTTTGCAATTTGTTTTTTACCCTCCATTGAAAACATTTATAACCTTGAATTTTTTTACTGTTATTTGTTTTAATAATCTGAAAATTTTTATCATCATTTTTTGAATACGGTTTTGGCGGAATATTTATATACATTTTGTGAACAGGATCTACGGCTGTTATAGTACCTTTATCAAGATTAAAAATCATGTAATTATCTTTATTTTTACAATTCTTACAATTTTCTTGGGCATCTAGTCTAACAATTTTATCTTTTACCAAATATGTATAAGATAATGTATCTTCTAAAAATTCTTGAACAAAATTTATCTTACCTTCAAATTTTTTACTTTTTGAATTTGGATTATTAAATTTATCATTTTGCCCCGCATTATTAGGTTGAGAAAATAATAAATTAGCTCCCAAAAAAATAAAGGTAAAAATTATACTAAAAATTTTTTCGTAAAGTCTTATCATCGTATTAATTATAAAATAAAAAAAATTAATTGCTAAATTTCGAACCTTAGTACGTAAAAATATCAGTAATGTTACATATTTTAGCATTAAATATTAATAAAAATGAAAGAACATATAAAGCTTGGTATGGAAGGAGAAAAAATTGCCTTGCAATATCTTGAGAACAAGAATTATATGATATTAAGTAAAAATTGGAGAAACAAACATAAAGAAATTGATTTGATATGTAAAGATAATTCGACTTTGGTTTTTGTTGAAGTAAAAACTCGAACTGGCGATTTTTTTCAAAAACCTTATGAAGCAGTTGAAAATAAAAAACAAAATTTATTAGCCGAAGCTGCTGAGGCTTTTATTAATGAATACAACGATTTTGAAGAATTAAGATTTGATGTGCTATCAATTGTTTTTGATAAAAATGGATTAAAAAAAATTGAACATATTAAAGAAGCTTTTATTCCGGGTTTAAATATATAATTATGAGAGTAGTTATACAAAGAGTTAAAAAAGCATCGGTAGTAATTAACAATAAAATTCACTCTAAAATTGAGCATGGACTTTTAATTTTTGTTGGAATTGTTAACGATGACAATTATGAAGACATTAAATGGCTATCAAACAAAATATTAAATCTTAGAATTTTCGATGATGATAATAATGTTATGAATTTTTCAGCAAAAGAAATTGATGCCGAAATATTGATTGTTAGCCAATTTACACTTCACGCTCTTACAAAAAAAGGCAATCGCCCATCCTATATAAAAGCCGCATCGCCCGAAATTGCAATACCAATTTATAATGAATTTATTTACAAATTGCAATTACTTCTTAATAAAGAAATTAAAACTGGAGTTTTTGGAGCCAATATGGAAATTAATTTAATAAATGATGGCCCTGTAACAATTTTTATTGATACCAAAAATAAAGAATAATGAAAAACATAACAATAGCTGAAGCTCAAGAAATGACTGATAAATGGATTAAAACTATAGGAGTTAGATATTTTAATGAGCTTACAAACATGACTTTGCTTACCGAAGAGGTTGGTGAACTTGCACGAGTAATGGCTCGTACTTATGGAGAACAATCCTTTAAAAAAAACGAGAAATCGAATATTGGAGAAGAGATGGCAGACGTGTTGTGGGTTTTAATTTGTTTAGCTAATCAAACTGGGATTGATTTAAATGCAGAATTTTTACTAAAACTTAATAAACGAACTAAACGAGATAAATTAAGACACAAACAAAACATTAAATTAAAAAAATAAAATGATTGAAATTGTTAATCAATCTGTTAATCCCTATTTTAATATTGCTGTTGAAGAATATTTATTAAAAAACTTCGATTGTAATTGCTTTATGTTATGGCAAAATACACCATCGTTAATTGTTGGTAAACATCAAAATACTTTAGCCGAAATAAATCTTAATTTTGTTGAAAAAAATGATATTAAAGTAGTTAGACGAATCTCTGGTGGTGGAACTGTTTATCATGATTTAGGGAATTTAAATTTTACTTTTGTAACAAATCACAATAATAATCAAATAATAAATTTTGATTTATATTTAAGTCCAATTAAAGAGGTTTTAAATAATATAGGAATTAACGTAACAACTAACAAAAGAAATAATTTATTTATTGATCAAAAAAAAATTAGTGGCACTGCTGCACATATTTATAAAAATAAAATAATACATCATGGCACCCTTTTATTTTCAACAAATATTCTTAATTTGCAAAGTGCAATAAAAACTAATTACGAAAATTTTGGAGATAAATCAATTAAATCTGTAAATAATGTTGTAACAAATATTAATGAACATTTAAAAAATAAAATTTCGTTAAATGAATTCGCTGAAAAATTAAGAAAAGAAATTTACTACCAATTCAATTGCACTGATAAATATATTATTTCTGAAACAGATTTTATTGAAATAAATAAATTAGTAAAAACAAAATACAAAACATGGAATTGGAATTACGGTTATTCACCTTATTACAAATTTTCGAAATCACATGAAAATAAATTATTAAGCATCGACTTAAATGTTAAAAACGGTATAATAGAAAATATTAAAATTAACATCGATTTAGAAATCGAAAATATTAAAATTGTTGAAAACAAAATTATTGGAGTAAAACATAGTAAAAACGATATTTTATCATCTATTTTAGAAATAAAAGATGCTGTTTTTTTTAATAATATTTCAGTTAACGAATTTGTTGATTTATTTTTTTAATTAAAAACTTATATTTGTTGTAAATAAAATTGAATTGAAAAAAATACTTTTTGTAATTAACCCAAAAGCTGGTGTAAGAGCTAAAATAAATTTAAGCGAGAGCATAAATAAATGGCTAAATAACTAAGCCATACCAGAATATTTGTATTGGGAAAATATTAAC
>JAVHRJ010000213.1:0-4791 GCA_036171595.1 Bacteroidales bacterium | reverse complement strand
TCGCAATGAAAATCGGTCGTGGCAAAAACATTTCACAGCGGAAGAAAATTATTTTTTATTTGTTTTTTCCACTTGTAATTTTATAATTTCGTTTACGAAATCGGCCTCATCGCTTAGCTAATCGTTGGCAGCAAGGCAATTAAAAAAAGAAAAAAAACTTCATCCTTCGACAATTTGAATTTTTATCACCGCAAATTTTGATTTTTTTTGTACCTTTCGACTGCGTGTTTATAGAACAAAGATTCCTACCGTTGTATGCCACGACCACAGTGTTTTACAACCGGTTAAGGAAACAATAGTATGACAACATTGACAAAAGAACAAATAAAAGAAATTGCAGAACAACTTGACTGCGGTTTTAGGCCTTTTTGTAACAAACAAAATGGCGAACTTTTATTTATCCCCGACACCTTAAAGCATCCTGATATGGAAACAGAAGCGTGGGCAGAGGAAATGGATAAACTTGACAATAATTTTGCCGATTATATAGAAATTAACCAGCTAGAATCATCAGACTCTTTTGAAATTATGGTCCAATTCGCTAACACTTTATCTGACACAAATAAACTCAAGAACAAACTTAAATACGCATTAAACAAGAAAAAACCCTTCAGAGAATTCAAATTTATAATTGACAATTCAGGAGAGTTTAGACAAATGTGGTTTGACTTTAAAAGTCAAAAAACACAAAAGTGGGTGCAAGACAAATTTAATCAGATTAATGAACTATGACCAAGCAGACATGTTACGACCGCCATATACGCAATGTGCCACAAACACTGGGTATTTAGACTATGTATTTAGACAAATGTGTTACAACCGCTATACGTCACGACCTGAGTGTGTTTCGACTGTGCAAGTTAACTGAAATCAAATGAGTGAAGAGAGCGCTAAATATGACAGGTTATATGTATTCGACAAACTATATTTTTGTTTTTTTCTTCTATTACCATTAATTTATTTTGACCAATTAATCGATCCAGTTCTGATTCCGCGACAAATTTTTCTCACTGTTTTCGTTTTCATAATTGGTTTAATTATCTGTTATCAGATTTATGTTAAAAAGTTACAAGCGGATATTTCATTTCTGAAATTATCTGTGTTTTTATTTTTTCTTTTATTTGTGGTAACTATTGCAGTTTCATTTTTTCAATCAACAGCGATTTCTGAAAGTATTTATCTGTTATCGAAAATTACAATAGAAATCCTTTTTTTTATAATGACTACTTATTTATTAATTCAAAATAAATTAAACATTTCCTCCCTGATAAAGTCTATTATTCTGGTTAGCCTTATTATTGTGATAATTGCAGCTTTTCAATTACTCAAATTATCGTTTTCAGAAAACAATTTTTTTGGTAACATCCTCAATATAAATTCCACATTTGCAAATAAAAATTTATTAGCCTCTATATTATTTTTGACATTTCCATTTATACTTAATTCATTTGATTTAAAAAAGCCATGGAAAATAATAGCAGCCGGATCTGCAATATTAACACTGATATTGATTTGGCTAATACAGACCAGAGCCGTATTTGTCGCATTTTTTGTATTCTTTATTATACTTCTTTTCTTGTTAGTAAAATATCGAAAGTATACTGCAAATAAGCGATTTGTAAAAGTAGTACTGATTTCAGTTTTTTCATTATTACTTATTGTCAGCATTATTACTATTCAAAACAAACAAAATTTTTCTCATATTTTCAATAAATCAAGTATGTTTGACAGATTTTTGCTATGGGAGAATTCGGCAGAAATGATAAAAGAAAACTTTGTTTTTGGAGTGGGAGCTGGAAATTGGCAGGTTCATTTTCCTAAATATGGCTTAGATAAATTCCATACTTTACAAATGAGTAATGGGCTACTAACTTTTCAAAGACCTCATAATGACTTTTTATGGGTCTTTTCTGAAATGGGAATTATAGGTTTATTAGTATATATTTCCATTTTTATTATCATACTGTATTATTTATACAAGCTATTTGAAAAATTCAAAGAGCGGAAAAATAATTGGTTGTATTCTGTTTTTTTTGCTGCAATGATTGGTTATTTAACAATAGCTTTTGTAGATTTTCCATTGGAACGAATTGAACATCAATTATTGCTATACTTAATGTTTTCAATCATAACCGCTGATTTTTACAGAAATTTTCACTTTTCAAAAGCGTCAAAAAAAACAATATTAAAACTTCCTATAATTATGATTTTGTTTTTTACACCTGTATTATTTTCATTTGTTGTAAGCTTTAAGCGATGTTCTGGAGAATACCACACACACAAATTGTATAATTTCCATCATAAAGCCAATTGGGATCAAATGATCAGGGAGGCTGATAAAGCGAAGAATTATTGTTATTCGATGGATCCAACTTCCGCCCCAATTGAATGGTATAAAGGAGTAGCTTTATTTGCTTCAGGAAACATAAGTAGTGCTAAAACAAGCTTTGAACAAGCATACGCCATACATCCATATAATATTCATGTATTAAATAATTTGGCAAGTTGTTACGAAAGCTTGAACGAGCATAAAAAAGCGGAAAAATTCTATCTTAAAGCACTTTCTATTTCTTCTGAGTTTGAGGAAACTCGTTTAAATTTAAGTGCAGTATATTACAATATGAAAGAATATGAAAATGCTTTCGAAATAATAAATAAATGCAGCATAAACTCTACTGATCCAAAATATAAATTATTTTTACCTGTGATTTTGAACTCTTGGTTGGACGATCTGTTAAGCAAGCAGAAAGATCTGGATTTAATAAAAACAATTACGGATATTAAAAATACTAAGGATAAAATAATTCAATTATATTTTGAATCTAAAATTAAAGGTGTTAACTTCGTACAATACATTTTTACACATACAAAATAATAATTATCTAAATATTGTTTTATGAAAAAAAGTATACTTTTTATCCAATTATTGTTACCACTTTTTGTTTTTTCGCAAAATTTAGTTTCAATAAGTCCCAATAGTGCAAGCAATGGTCAAACATTGAATGTTACAATTACAGGAGCGAATACCTATTTTAACCAAGGAAGCGGAACGACTGTAAATTTTATCTTTAACCAAGGAAGCGCAACCATTAATTCTATAACTATTTTAAATAATACTTCCATTGATGCCAATATTACTATTCCGGCAAATACTTACACGGGTGATTACAATGTTTCTGTATATGATTCAATTGATGGCTACCTTTCGTTGTATAATGGCTTTCATGTAAATGGAATTACACCGCCCACTTTAGTTTCAATAAATCCTTCCAGCGCAAGTAATGGTCAAACACTGAATGTTACAATTATTGGAGCTAATACCCATTTTAGTCAGGCATTTGGCACATCCGTTAATTTTAATATTAACCAAGGCAGTCCTACTACCGTAGTTAATTCAATAACCATTTTAAATGACACTTCCATTGATGCCAATATTACTATTCCACCATTTGCGTACACAGGTGATTACGGTGTTTTTGTAAACAATTCAATTGATGGCTACGTTTCGTTGTATAATGCTTTTCATGTAAATGGAATTGCAACACCTTCTTTAGTTTCAATAAGCCCTTCCAGCGCAAGTAATGGTCAAACATTGAATGTTACAATTACAGGAGCTGTTACGCATTTTATTCAGGCGAGTGGTACAACTATAGGTTTTAGCACTAACCAAGGCAATCCTACTGTAATTAATTCCATGACTATTTCAAATGATACTTCCATTGATGCCAATATCACTGTTCCGGCATCTATGTATACAGGTGATTACAATGTTTTTGTAAACAATTCAATTGATGGCTACGTTTCGTTATATCAGGGCTTCCATGTAAATGGAATAACACCACCTTCTTTAGTTTCGATAAGTCCCCCAGGTGCACAACCAGGTCAAACATTAAATGTTACAATTACCGGGGCGAATACTCATTTTACTCAGGGTAACGGAACAACTGTTGATTTTATCTTTAACCAAGGCAGCGCAACTATTAATTCAGCAGCCATTATAAATGATACTTCCATCATAGCTAATATTACCATTCCCCAAAACACAAACATTGGAACTTATAATGCATCTGTTTATAATGATATTGACGGGCATGTTTATAAAGACTTTTACGTTTTTGATAATTGTTTTTCATATTATACTACAGATTATGATTATTCAAATAACACTTTTACTTTAACTTTAGACTCTATAACATCAACATTAGGCGTTTCTTTTTATTGGAATTTTGGTGATGGTGGCACATCAACAAGTCAAACTCCCACACATACGTTTGCACTTGACACCGTTTACAACGTATGTTTAAAAATTACCACTAACTCTGGGGATTCTTGCTCCTATTGTCACGTGATAGGGAAAAATTATGCCGGTGAGATTTTCAGACCGACAGGTTTTTCAATGCAGGTAATTAATTATGACGGAACAACAACAATAGGAATATCTGAAATTAGTAAAAATGGTGCAGAACCTTTAATTATAGCCTATCCTAATCCTGCGAATGATTTAATAACTATAACTGCGAATCCTATAGTTGCTATTCACAACCCAGTATTATCTATATATAGCATAGAAGGACAATTTCTGTTCCAACAACTTTTTACTCAAGGCAAAACCGAACTCAATATAAGTGGCCTTGCAAGGGGGATTTATTTAATAAAGATGACTAGCAACGGGAATTCCGAAGTAATAAAATTTGTGAAACAATAAAAATCTACACCATTACATCGTCTCCTAATGTGTACACTGACCTTAGCAGATTAAAGTTTTTTCTTTCAGAAAGTTTCTGTTTAACG
>JAVHRJ010000212.1:0-4800 GCA_036171595.1 Bacteroidales bacterium | reverse complement strand
AAATTGAAATATATTTTATAATTTTTTGATCCTTAATTTTTGGTAAATAAACTTTATTTCTTTCTTTTGATACTGTGTTTTTCTGTATAGAACCAGTACCAATCCATTGTATATTGAATATTTTGTGTTTTGTGAATGCATAAAAATAATATAACAAATCAATATCAAATTCTTTTTTGACTTGAAATGCTGTAACTCTTTGATTTAGTAAACAAGGAAAATCATTATCAAAAAAAGTAGATGTATCAGTTGTATAATCACTGCCACCTGTAAGAGAAACAAGGATACATTTATTTTTTAATAAATACTTATTTTTTAATTGGGCTATTTTTGCTGATAGAAACTCAAATTTTTGCTTATTAGAAATACAGAACTCTTTATTTACATTACCAATTTGAACTAATGGAATTTTATTTTTAATATGAATATCATTAGGTAAATAATCTCTTGATGAAAATGTAAAACCATCAATTGAATTTAAGCAATCAAAAATATTTTCATATTTTGATTTGAGAAAATCTATCTGCTTGTATTCATTTAGGAAAGAATATGACATTGCCAGCAATGAATATTCATTATTCACAATGTCATTATATTTTATGTTATTATAAAACATATGCTTTTAGTTATTTCTTTTTAATAAATAAGTCTTGCAAATTTTTTTCTTGTCCTTTACACCAATCTTTAAAGTGTTGTATAGTTTCTGTAAATTCTTCATCTAATATAACTCTACCTTCTGAATCAATTACAGTTTCAAATGTTTCATAATTGATTTTAAATATTGGAGAAAAAAACTTTACTCTCTTAATTGTTTTAACTTCATATCCTACCTTTTGAATGTCTTTTGAAAATACCTGATAGTTTTCTTCTTTCAATTTTTTTAATACTTTTTCCACGGGTTTATAAGCGATAATGACAGAAGTTATAACACCAGTTTCACCAAAAACATTTGCTGGCAAATCAAAAATAGCAACAATTCTCATTTTATTCATTAGCCATTGTCTTACTTGCTTATGCGTATCTATAGATGCAATTGAGTTTGAAAGGACAATTCCCATTCTGCCATTATCTTTCAACACCCTATATGCATTTTCTAAGAAGACAATACCTAAATCAATTTTTTTACCTCCATATAAATTCCACATTTCATAACATTCAATAGCATCTTTGTCCTTTGTATCTTTAGGCTCAAAGGCTCTGTCGTCACCGAATGGTGGATTTGTAAGTACTACATCAAACTTTTTTAATTTGGTTTGGTCTTTCCAATTGTCCCAATTTCCTTCTTTATGCAATTTTGAATTTAATTCTACTAAATTATCCCTGTCATCAAATTTCCAAGTAATAGAACCCCTATCTGGTTTATGTTTTAATTTTGCATTTCCATCACCATTGAGTAACATATTTAATTGTGCAAGCATAACCATTTGTTCGTCATTGTCTAAACCATAAATATTATTATCATCTAATTTAGATTCGGAATTCACATAAGAAACTGACAGGAAATCTGCAATACCTGATGTCGGATCAATAATTTTTTCAGTACTTCTTGGATTAACAATTTGAACTAAAAAATCAATAATTGGAATTGGTGTTAAAAACTGACCTTTTTCTGCTTTTGAAAACTCACTTGCGAATTTGTGAAATACAATTTGATATAAATCTGTCTTGTGAGATTTTACAAAACTATAATCTTGGAATTGTTCTACAACTTCAGCAATAATTTTAATATGTTCTTCTCTTTTCCAGTTTATTGTTTCTGTATCAACCCTTTTTAGAATAAATTGATATTCCTGTGAAGCTTCATTATATAATTCTCTCATCCGACCAATAAAGGATTGAATATTGTCATCTGAAAGATTTGCATAATTTCTTTCTTTGTCAGTAACAAAGAACAGTAAATCTAAATGTTCTTTTTCTTTATCTGTTTTATGCCAATCTAAGAAAGAATCTATTTTAGCACTTCTTTTTTCATCATAAATTTTAAGCGCAATTATTTGAATTAATATTTCATAACCTCTTTGGTTTTTTAAACTAACCTTATCCATTGTTCGTAGGATAGTAGAAATACCATCAGTTAATTGAGTACTATAAACACCGCTTATAACTTCTAAATCATCTATTTTTCTTTTTGATCTATCAATTTTTGGGTTGTAAATTTTTTGAATTAATTGCTCATAGGTGGGAATTGTATTGTAGGAGTCAGTTAGATGAAGCTGTAAATCTTTTGTTTGGCTTTCATCTTTCTTTGTATTGTAACCTTCGTTAAGCCTTAAAAAGAAATTACCATGTTTTTTAAATAGATAAAGGCGTTCAGTATCATAAAGAATTCCAAGACAGAATTCATTTTCAGATTCTTTCAATGCAGGTTTTAACTGCTGATTCCATACAGTTACAACATCTTTACTATCCTCTTTCTTTATTTCAACGACTGCAATTATGTGTTTTCTAAGCCAATCTAATGATTCTTGGGTTTTACTATTATGATAAGATTTGTAATACTCAAACCAGTTAACATCATCAAAAATTGCACAGTCAAATTTTATTGGTGCTGAATTTTTATTCCCTTTTGGAAAAAACACCTCTGTCCCAATGTAATCTTTTGCATACATTCCTGAATTTACCAAAGCATATAAAAATTGCCATTTATAAAACTGTTCATTTTTAGTTCCATTCTTTTTTTTGAAGACAGTTTTTTTATTCAATGTCAAATGCTCTGATAAAAAATTGGTAAATTCCGAGACGGAACTATACTTTTTATCAAATTCCAGCTTGATTTGTGAAAACGATTTTACCATATTATATAATTGTTACATTTTTTTTGATTTAATATATTCAGCTTTATCTTCCGCAACTCTCAGTAATCTGCTATCAACATCTTCTTCTATAAGTTGATTTGCAATTTTATCTGTCAATGCTTCTGAAATTAGTTTATCGCTGTCGATGTTGAACAATTCTGCAATTTTTAAAATAAGTTCCTTTGAAGGTTGTCTTACGTTTCGTTCGTATTTAGCAAGTAAGGAAGTGTCAATGTCTAAGTGTGCGGCAACCTTCCTTTGTGGTAATTTATTTGCCAACCGAAGTTGTTTAATCGTATCGCCAAATGTGGTCAATTTCTTTTTGGACATATTTTTATATGGTCAATTATTGTCCAAATGTAATAGTTAATTTATACGTAACAAAAATGTATAGAAAAAAAACATTAACAGAATTGTAAACATACTGTTTGAGTGGTAGCTGGGCTTTGGGTGCGGTTGGGCAAAAGCAAATGTGGTGCATACCAAAATAATAAGTAAAAAATAATGCACCTCTTTTGCTTTTGCAGAAGTGATAGCCAAACGGCTTAGCCGAAAAAAGTGCGGTGGGAGAAAAATTAAAACAGAAGGGTTGGGCTTGAGTGTCGGCTGTCTTTATGGTCATATTATTATTTATTCTTTTCAAAATTGTCAACTAAATTTGAGTTTTCTAAACTTTGTCAAAGATACAACTTTTTTGTCTTTTTATATGCATTATTGGTAACTAGTATATATGTATGACTTATCCGACATTAACCATTTACAAATGTTCATTCTCATTTAACTTGAAATTTATTTACAAATTTATAATATTATTTATTTTAATCATTATTTTCCAATAGGTTGTGCAAATGCTAAAACATCAGAATTTTTAATTTCGTTAGTGCAAAGAATAATTAATCGTTCAATAACATTATGAAATTCACGAATATTGCCTGTCCATTGAATATTTTGTAATTCTTTTATTGCCGATGTGTTTATTTTCTTTTTTGGAGTGCCGTATTCATTGCAAATTTGTTCAATAAAATAATTGGCAAGAACAGGAATATCTTCTTTACGCTCATTAAGCGAGGGAACACGAATTAAAATAACACTTAAACGATGATACAAATCTTCACGAAAATTATGTTTTTCAATTTCGTCTTTCAGATTTTTATTTGTTGCAGCAATAACTCTGACATTTACTGTAATTTCTTTTTCGCCACCAACACGGGTTATTTTACTATCCTGCAATGCACGTAAAACTTTGGCTTGAGCAGATAAGCTCATATCGCCAATTTCGTCGAGAAAAATTGTGCCATCATTAGCTTGTTCAAATTTTCCTATACGTTGTTTTATTGCAGAAGTAAAAGCCCCTTTTTCGTGTCCAAACAGCTCGCTTTCAATTAATTCTGAAGGTATTGCAGCACAATTTACTTCAATAAAAGGACCGCTGGCTCTATTGCTTTTTTCGTGAATTTGATGTGCAACCAACTCTTTTCCGGTGCCATTTTCGCCGGTTATTAAAACACGAGCATCAGTTGGGGCAATACGTTCAATCATTTCTTTAACTTTTGTTATTTCGGCAGAATCGCCAACAATCTCATAAATTTTACTTACTTTTTTGCGTAATGTTTTTGTTTCGGTAACAAGTTTAGATTTGTCAATTGCATTGCGAATTGTAACTAATATTCGATTAAGGTCTAAAGGTTTTTGAACATAATCGAAAGCACCTTTTTTAAGTGCATCAACAGCAGTTTCGATATCGCCATGCCCCGAAATCATAATTACCGGAATGTCGCTATGATTTGTTACAACATTTGACAATACTTCAATGCCATCCATTTTGGGCATTTTAATATCGCACAGAACAGCATCAATTTTAGATGAATTAATTATTTCTAATCCTTTAATACCGTCTTCGGCAAGTTCAATTTCGTATTTTTCGTATTCGAGTATTTCTTTTAAAGTATTTCTAATACTTTTTTCGTCATCAATAATTAATATTTTAGGCATAAATTATTTTTTT
>JAVHRJ010000211.1:0-21070 GCA_036171595.1 Bacteroidales bacterium | reverse complement strand
CGGCGAGCGCCGAACCAATTTCAAGGTAGGGGACGATGCGCT
Source organism: Bacteroidales bacterium (assembly GCA_036171595.1). Taxonomy (GTDB): domain Bacteria; phylum Bacteroidota; class Bacteroidia; order Bacteroidales; family GWA2-32-17; genus GWA2-32-17. Next base: position 21,028 of record JAVHRJ010000211.1, on the reverse strand, counting down.
CAATATTGACATAGATTTTGGAAGTGGAACTTGCGATAAAATTGTAAATGTTACCATAAATGGTAAATCATTTAATATTGAGTTTTAATTTTGTTATAATTATCTTATAACATTAACCACACCACTTTTAACATGTTCAACATGGTCGCCATCAAAATATTTTACTAACCATGTGTAGCTACCAACAGGAGCAATTGCTCCACCTTTTACACTGCCATCCCATCCGTATTTATAAGGATGTTCTGTATCGTAATTAGTTGTTTCGTAAATTATTTCCCCCCAACGGTCGTATATATATAAATGAAAGCTTTTTGTGCTAATTCCATTCCCTAAAACATAGAAAACGTCGTTAATGTTATCAAAATCGGGCGAAATTGCTGTTGGTGCATAAAAAGTGTATTCGTCGCGAATAAGAACAGAGCTTCTTGCTGTATCGCTACATCCTTTATCCGAAATGGCAATTAATTGAACAACATAATTACCAAGTGAAGAATACCAATGCATTGGATTTGTAACACTTGATGAATCGCCATCTCCAAACGTCCATATATAAAAAGTTGCTAGCTCTGATAAATTTGTGAAAATTATTTGAGGTTTTATAATACTAGCCGATGATGGATTTGCAATAAACCGTGCAAAAGGTCGTGGATAAACAGTAATCATTTGATTATGTACATTAGTGTTTTTACACCCATTTGGCGATGTTACTGTAAGTGAAATATCGAATGTGCCTGAACTTGTAAATTCATGTACTGGATTCATTTGAAATGAAATTGTATTATAACTTGCATCTCCAAAGTCCCACAAATATGTTTCGCCAGGTTGAGATGCAGTAGGATTAAATGAAATTACAAGTGGCTGACAGCCTGAGGTTGAGTCGCTTACAAAACTTGCGTTAGGTATAGAATTTACAGTTAGATTAACTGAATCGCTGGCAATGCTTCCGCACCCATCTTTTACATACAAATATATTATACCAGAAGTTGTTGGTGTAATAAATATTGGTGGAACTAATATTTCTCCATTCGAATTGTAAATCATGAAAGGGGGCCCACCACCTTGAACTATGTCAACATTTAAATTTACTGTATCGCCTGGGCAAATTGAGTTTGGCGATGCTGTAACATTTATTTGTAATGGTGGTGATACATTTACAGATACTGTTGCCGAATTACTTGTACAACCATGCGAATCTGTTACGTATACCGAGTAATTTGTTTGTGAAGTTGGGTTAACGGCAATTGACGAATTTGATGGAAGATTATTCCAAAAATAAGAGTATTGTGGACTTCCACCAGTCGCAGTTGCTGTTAAATATGCCCATTCGCCGTTACATATTGAAACTGTTGGATTTGTATAAATAGTTAGTTCTGTTGGTTGGTTTACTGTAGCTGCTAATGAAATTGTGCAACCGTTTGAATCGGCTATTAATACTGTATAATCGTTTGCTCCAACATTTGATAAGTCTTCGGTTGATGCTATATTATTCCATAAAAATTGGTACGGTGGTGTGCCTCCCGATACTGTTAAGTCAATACTTCCACTTAATTGTCCATAACAAATTGCATCAATAGTTGTTGCTGATGCTGATAATTGCGTAGGATTATTAATAGTGTGTGTTGTTACAGGCGATGAGCATCCATTTAAACTTACAATTAAACTTATTGAATTACTTCCAGTACTTAGCCATGAAACTGTATGTGGGCCTGGGCCTATTCCAGGGTTAGCAGTTCCTCCATTAAACGACCAATTAAATGTACAATTACCCGTGCAATTTCCTGTATATGTTACAGTAGATGTTCCTCCAGCACATAATATTTGAGTTGCAGTAAAATCGGAAGTTAAGTTTGAAATAACATTTACTATTACGCTATCAGTTGCACTACAACTGTTTATGTCTGTAACCGTAACTGTATAAGTTGTTGTACTTATAGGGCTTACATTTGTCGATGCTGTAATTGCAGCATTGCTCCATGTATATGTGCTTCCACCAGTTGCTGTTAAATTTGCTGATGCGCCAACACAAATAGTTTGATCTGTCCCTGCATCTGCTATTGGTAATGTGTTCTCTGTTATAACAATTTGTCCGGTTCCAGAGCAACCTGTTGCATCTGTTACTGTTACAATGTATGTGTTAGGTGTGTTTACTGTAATAGTTTGTGTTGTTCCACTTTGTGACCAATTATAAGTTAAAAATCCGCTACCTGCATCAAGTACCGAGCTACTTCCAGTACAAAAATCATTTCCAATAATTGTTGGTGATAAGCTAGAACTTACAGTTACATCTACTGATGCAGTACCAGTGCAACCATTTAAATTTGTAACGGTAACAGAATATAATCCTGCATTCGTAACAGTAATAGTTTGCGATGTAGATGTTGTTGACCAAAGATATTGATTATAACCAACTCCCGCATCTAAAATTGTTGAGCCACCTGAACAAAAAGTTGTTGAACCACTTATTGTTGGTGTTAAATTTGATGTTACTGTTACAATAACTTGATCTGTATTTATACATCCATTCACATCTGTTCCTGTTACATAATATGTTGTTGTTGTAATTGGTGATACTGAATGTGAGCTACCTGCACCTAGACCATTGTCCCAATTATAAATTAAAGCTCCCGTACCTGTTAATGTTGTAGAATTTCCTGTGCATATTGTTATATCTAAACCCGCATTTACATTTGGTAATGGGTTTTCGTTAATAGTGATGCTACCTGAACCAGAGCATCCTGTACCATCGGTAACTGTAACAGTATATGTCCCTGCTGTGTTTACGGTTATTGTTTGGGTACTTGCTATGGTTGACCAGCTATAGCTTGTAAATCCAGTACCAGCATCAAGTATAGAATTGTTCCCAGCACAAAAATCGTTACCGGCAATTACGGGCGATAAACTTGAACTTACCGAAACTGTAACAGATGCTGTTCCTGTACAACCGCTTGAATTAGTAACGGTAACCGAATAAGTTCCTGCTGTATTCACAGTTAATGTTTGATTAGTGCTATTATCTGACCATAAATACGAGTTGTAACTACCTGCATCTAAAATTGATGAACCACCTGTGCAAAATGTAGTAGAGCCTGCTATTGTTGGAGTTGGATTTGCTGCTCCCGGATTTATTGTTATTGTAGCTGTGGCTGTGCATGCTGAGTTTGATGCATCAGTAACTGTTACATTATAACTACCTGCACTTAAACCAGATGGGTCTTGTGTTGTAGATGTATATCCTAAAGGACCTGTCCAAGAATATGTATATGTGCTAGATCCAGTTACAGTTAAATTTATTGCTCCATTGCTACCGCCTGCACATGTAACATTTGTTATAACATTACTTAAGGTTGGTGGTGTGCATGGGTTACAATTAGGTACTGCAGCAAGAGAATTATAAATAACAGAATCAACTCCATCTGTAATTAATAATGGCCATGTTGCTGGTTGGCTGGCAGTTAATCCTGTTGTGTAGCTTGTCCATGCTGTTGATGTGCAAAATGGAACAGAACAAATTCCAAAGAACCAAGATCCTCCACAAGCTTCACATTCGGTTTGGTTTGCTGGTGTTGTATTTACTGTTGTTTGTTCTTCCCATGATATAGTTCCACTACCACCTGAAGCAATTAAATTTGTTCCATCATAACATACATCAATTGGGGCACATGCAGATACTGTAATAGGAATTGAGTCGGAGCCACAAGATAATGTATAAACAATGTAATGTGTTCCTATCCCTGCAGTTGCTGGATTAAAAGTTCCTGTTGTGCTATTTGTTATTCCGGTACCTGTCCATACTCCACCAACTGTAGCCGAAATTAAATTTACTGCTGCATCTGTTGTGCAAAATGGTCCAGCATTACAAATATTTGCATCGCAACATATTAAAGAATATTGCGCACAAGCTGTTAAATTTACAGATTGTATTTGTCCATTTCTAGAATTTGAACTGTTGTCAAATTGTGCACCAACTGCAATAACTTCAGCGTTTGAGTTCACACTAACATCATAAACTGTAAAACCAACTGCTATTTGTGATAATAAATTAAGGTTTGCATCATATTTAATTATGTTGTTAATAGACCCTGCATATACGTTTCCGCAATTATCAACCGCAAGACCACTGTTTTTTACAACAATACCTAATGAATTGGTATTAGCACCGCCTGGAATTGTTGCAGATGAAATATAGGCACCAGTTGATAAATTCCATTTATGAATTTGGTCGCCAGTATGTGTATAAAAGAATTGGTCGTTTGCAACAATTGCTTTTAATCCACCACCATTTTGACTAGCAGGTAAATAATTTTCGCATTTATAACCAAGATGGTGCCCATTGTCAATTTCAAAAACTGGTTCATCATTAGGGCAAGTAGAAATATTTTGATTTATAGCCCCAACATGTTGATGGGTTAAATATATGTATTTAGCATTTTTTGAAGAAGAAATTGATCTAACTTCAATTGGCATATTGCCTATTCCCATTATGTTTACCATTTCCATTGTAACATAACCAAGCACATTTCCATTGTTTATGTCAATATCATAAATTGCTGCATAATAATCAAAACTCATAATTGATGCAACATAAGTTCCGCCAACAATTAATTTAGTTTTATCGCAATTAAATGTAATTGACCAGTATTCACAAGATGGGTTAAATCCTGTGTTTGTCCATACTTGCGAACCTGAATTATCTATTTTTTTAATTTCAGGAGATGTGCCAGCTGTTATAAAACTATTTCCTGCGTTATCAGTAGCTAAAGTACCTAACCAATATCCTGCTGTATCCCATGGAGATGTATAAATCCATTGTGAAGTTCCGCCACTATTGAATTTTTGAAGTTTCATAGGTGTTTCACCACCAATTACATACACGTTTCCAGAACCATCTGTTTCTACCTCCCAAACTGCATTTGAAGAGTTAAATGAAGCTGAAATTACCCACGGATCAATTATAAGTTCACGTGTGTTGTCATAATCTTTAACGTTAAATGTTAAAATATTATTTTCAAATTTAAAACTTGTTTCAACTTCTTGGTTGTTATCGCTATAATATGCGTATGGTTTTAGTTCTGTTATTTCGCCTAATGATGTTTTAATTTGTAAATTCCCTTCGGAGTTTAAAAAATATTTAATGTTTTCGTTTTTTATGTTTGTATGATTGCTACTATATTTTAAAGCAATTTTTGATAAATCGGCTCCGGGATGAAGGTAAATTGTATATTTAATTCCTTTGTTTGGATTGCTTTCATAATCAATATCTACATTATTGTATATGTTATTGTATTTTAATTTATTATATCCATTAATATTGTTAATATTTATATCATTTTTTGTTAATTTGTCTTTAATGTCGTACGAGTAATAAGTTTTAGATTTATCGAAAGGAACGATTTTTACATTATTGTTTGAATTTAACCATGTTGCACTAACAAGTTCGCTAATATTTATTCGTTTCGATTCATGTATGTCGTTTCTTTGCTTGTTTTTTACAAATTTATCGAAACGGTATGTTAGTCCTTTATCAGTAAAAAATACGCAAAAGTTATTATTATCAATAGCGTATTTTATATCAGAATTTTTTTGCCAATTTCGTAAATCAAATTGACCTTTGTTTTCGATAAAAGGTTTTTCGGCTAAAAATTTATTATTCCAATTTGATTTTTGACCAAAAGAATATGATAGTATTATGCTGAAAACCAGTACTGTAAATAACTTTATGTTGAATTTCATCACTATTTTTATTTTATAAGACGATAAAAATAAATAAAAGTTGCCATTTTTATTACTAATTAAAGGTAAATTTAAAATAAAATTTTTAACCTTGCATTAAGTTTTTAAAGTAGAAATGAACAAAAAGGTAACTAAAGGCAAAAAGCTTTCATTTTTTGAAGATTTTAAAAAATGGAAAATCTTTATTTTTTTAGCTGTTTTTGCAATTTATGGTAACTCTATTTTAAATAATTACTCGCTCGACGATGAGTTTGTAATTAAAAATAATACTCAAGTTCATCAAGGTATTAAAGCTATTCCTGAAATATTTACTACTCAGTATTTTACCGATAAAGTTTCGAGTTTTGGATATCGCCCTATTACAAAAGCAGTGTTTGCTGTTGAATATCAAATTTTTGGTGATAATCCTAGAATTAGTCATTTAATAAACGTTCTTTTATTTGCTTTAACCTCTATTATCATTCTTAATTTGTTGCTTAATATTGTTTTACCTAAAACGGGTGCTGTTTTTGTTTTTATTGTAATGCTTATTTGGGTGTCTCACCCTATACATACCGAGGTTGTTGCTAGCTTAAAAAATCGCGAAGAATTGCTTTATCTTATTTTTTGTTTGCTCTCTTTAAAATATTTCATGAGTTTTATTGAAAAACAAAAATGGTATTATTTTATTTCTGCTGTTTTTTTGTATATTTTGGGATACTTAACAAAACAAAGTGCAATTTCATTTGCTTTAATAATACCAATGGTACTTTGGTTTATGTATGTAAAATTCGATAACATTAAACAGTTTATTTTTGAAAATATAAGAGTAATAATTTCGGTAGCAGTTTTGTTAATTGTAACTTTTATATTGTACAAAATTCCTACATGGTTTTTCCCTGCCGATAAAATTGAACTTTTAACGTTCGAAAACCCTTTACGTATTCATCAAACAAAATCTGTTAGGTTGGCACTTTCGATGTATGCTATGTTGATAAATGATAAATTGCTTTTTATCCCACATCCCTTAGTGTTTTATTATGGACAATTTACTATTCCTAAGGTTCATATTTCCGATTTTTTAGTTATTTTCTCTATTTTATTTCATGTTTCAATTTTGTACTATGTTATAAAAAATTTTAAGAAAAAATCGATATTAATATTTGGAATTTTGTTTTATTTTTTAGGCATATTACCATTTTCAAATTATTTTATGGTAATTAATGGCATTGTTGCCGAACGTTTTTTATATGCCCCATCAATAGGTTTTGCAATAGTTTTAACTTTTTTAATATTTAAAATTTCAAAAACAAATATTAATTCAAATTCTTTAAAATCAGCATCTAGTATATTAATGTATATTGTTATATTTGTTATTTTTGCATATACTGTTAAAACAATTGCTCGAAATAGCTCGTGGAAAGATAGCTACACTTTATATAGCAATGATATTAAATATCTCGACAATTCTGTTAAAGCAAATGATATTTTAGCTCAAGTAATTATGGATAGGGTTATGAATGAAATTTCTTTAAATAAATCGTTACCACAAATTAAACCTTCTTTAGATAGTGTTATAACATATTATAGTAGATCGCTTGAGTTATTTCCTAATAATCCCAAAGCTCTTAATAATATTGCAAATATTTATATTAATTTTTATAATAAGCCCGATGTTGCAATAACATATCTCAAAAAAGCCTTTCAAATTAAACCAAAAAGTTACGAAATATCATATAATATTGCAAAATGTTATGAAATGTTGAAAAGTGATACAGATGCTGTAAAATATTATTTAATTACTATAAAAAATGAGCCCAATCATCCTGATGTTTGGAATAATTTAATTGGTGCATACTATAGATTAAATATGCTCGATAGTGCAAAAAACACTTGCGAAAAAATGCTTGTTTACGATTCTGTTACCGATGTTCCGTACTTAGGTTTAGGCTATTATTATATTTCTAAAAAGGATACTGCAAATGCAATTCTAAATTGGGAAAAAGCAATTGAAAAGAATCCGCAAAATTATCAAAGATGCTTAAGTTTAAGTAAGTATTATAAATTGCATAATAACATTGTAAAATCTAATTATTATTACCAGAAATCATTAGAAGCTAAAAAGCTTTCGCAAAATTAATCGACATATTTTTATTCCAAGCTCATTTAATGTATCAGAAAAAAAATCTAAAAAATCATTTGTGGATTTATAAAAATATTTAAATATTTACAAAGCATCGAGCTTGTTGTTAGGTTATTTGGTCTAACTTTATAAAGTATTTAATAAGTTTTTTAATCTAAATAATTCCTCTAGGCTCTAAATCGGGGTTTTTATTTTTGCCACAGATTATATAGATACTCAAAAAAAAATCCGTGAAAATTTGTGAAATCAGTGGCGACTTTTTTTAAGATACTTAGAGGCTCTGACTCGGGGTTATTCATCAGATAATTAGTCAAATTAAAGATTAAAATTACATGCAAAAAATTATAGCAAAGAATTAAAAATATTGTATTCTAATATTTTCATTTTAAGAAAAAAAACTTTTTTTTAATCGATGTATGTGCAGTGTGTTATACATGTATTTTGTGAACTAAAATTTTGTAATAATTATACATGGTGTTATAACAACATTATTTCATATAATAAGTTGTTTATTCTAAATATGTTAAAAAATTGGAATTGGACGGATTTTATCCTAAGCGAAAGCTAGGGATATTGGTTTTTTTATCTCTTCTTTTGAGCCTGCCATAATCTTGCAGAATTGGGTGAAAAAAAATATCTAAATTAAGAAACGCAAAGACTTTGATTCTAGTAAAAGTGCTTTTTAATGTTCGACTATTTATTAACATAAAAATATTTTAAAATATTACTATTTGTTATTAAAAAAATTTGCAATTTTGAAATATTATTAAAACAAAAAATAACATTAAATAATTTATTTTATGGCAAAAACTATATCAAAAACAACCCCTAAAACAAAAAACAAAAAATATGTTTATTCTTTTGGTGGGAAAAAAGCCGAAGGTAAAGCTGAAATGAAAAACCTATTAGGTGGCAAAGGTGCCAATCTTGCAGAAATGGCAAATTTGGGATTACCTGTTCCCGCAGGAATATCAATAACAACCGAATGTTGCACCGATTACTATGAAAATAACTGTCAACTACCAAAATCGCTTTACGATGAAGTATGGGCAGGAATGAAAAAAGTAGAAACTGAAATGGGAATGAAATATGGCGACCCAAAAAATCCCCTATTAGTGTCGTGTCGTTCAGGTGCTAGAAAATCGATGCCGGGAATGATGGACACAGTTCTAAATGTTGGATTATGCACCGCAACAATTCCAGGTTTAATAAAAAAAACAAATAATCCACGCTTTGTTTGGGATTCGTATCGTCGTTTAATTATGATGTATGCTGATGTTGTAATGGATAAAGCAGAAGGTTTAGACAAAGATATTCGCAAACAGTTAGATGACATGCTTAACAGCTATAAGAAATCAAAAAAATTAAAAGAAGATACTGAACTTTCTGCCGACGATTTAAAAATATTAGCCGAAGAATTTAAGAAAAAAGTAAAAAAAGAATTAGGAACTTCTTTTCCTGATGATGCAAAAGAACAATTATTTGGTGGAATTAAAGCTGTTTTCAAAAGTTGGAATGGAAAGAAAGCTGTTTCATATCGTAGAATTGAAGCTATTCCTGACGATTGGGGTACAGCAGTAAATGTTCAAGCAATGGTATTTGGGAATATGGGTAACTCATCAGCTACTGGCGTGGCATTTACACGTAATCCTGCAACTGGCGAAAATTTATTTTACGGCGAATGGTTAGTAAATGCACAAGGCGAAGATGTTGTTGCGGGGATACGTACGCCAAGCCCTTTAAACGATGAAACAAAAAACGATCAAAACAAGCACTTGCATAGCATGCAAGAAGTAATGCCAAAAACTTATAAAGAACTTTGTAAAATTCGCGAAATTCTAGAAAAGAATTTTAAAGATATGCTCGATATCGAGTTTACAATTCAAGAAAATAAATTATACATGCTTCAATGTCGTGTTGGTAAACGTACTGGAACAGCAGCACTTAATATGGCAATGGATATGCTTAAAGAAAAGCTAATTAATGAAAAAACTGTTGTATTACGCGTTGAACCTGCACAACTTGACGAATTGTTACATCCTATTTGTAACCCAAACGAAGAGAAAAAAGTTTCTATTTTAACAAAAGGGTTACCTGCTGGTCCTGGTGCTGCAGTTGGTGAAATAGTTTTTACTGCCGAAGATGCAGTTGCTTGGGAGCGTAAAGGCAAAAAAGTAATTCTTTTACGCGAAGAAACTAATCCAGAAGATGTTGAGGGAATGCGAGCTGCTGTTGGTATTTTAACAGCTCGTGGTGGTATGACTTCGCATGCCGCATTAGTTGCACGTGGTTGGGGAAAATGTTGTATTGTTGGTGCCGGAAAATTACATGTAGATGCAAAATCAAAAACTTGTAAAATTGAAGATACAAATATTGTATTAAAAGAAGGTGATGTTTTAACATTAAACGGAACAAAAGGTTGTGTTTATAAAGCTGCTTTAAAATTAATGGATGCAACAGAAAACCCACGTTTTAAAGCGTTTATGACAATTGTTGATAAATTCAGAAAAATGGGTGTTCGTACAAATGCTGAAACTCCTGAAGATGCAAAAATAGCTCGCGATTACGGTGCAGAGGGAATCGGACTTTTCCGTACCGAACACATGTTTTATGGAGTAGGTTCTGAAAAGCCTTTATTAGCACTTCGTAAAATGATTTTAAGTAATACTTTAGCCGAAAGAGTTAAAGCATTAAACGAATTATATCCTTATGTAAAAAAAGATATTAAAGCTACATTATTAGCAATGGACAATCTTCCTGTTACATTTCGCTTATTAGACCCACCTTTACACGAATTCGTACCTCAAAGTCCAGATAAACAAGCCGAACTTGCAAAAGAATTAAAAATTAAAGTTGCCGATATTGCAAAACGTGGTGAAGCTTTACATGAAAATAACCCTATGATGGGACATCGTGGAGTTAGATTAAGTATAACTTATCCCGAAGTTTCCGAAATGCAGTTTCGTGCAATTTTCGAATCTACTTTAGAATTACTAAAAGAAGGAAAACATCCAAAGCCAGAAATTATGGTTCCCGTTACTTCTGACGTAGCTGAATTAGATTCTACTAAAAAAATTGCAGATAAAATTTATGATGAAGTTTGTAAAAAATTCAAAGTAAAATCTATTAGTTATTTATACGGTACTATGATTGAAATTCCTCGTGCTTGTTTACTTGGCGATAGGATGGCAAAAACTGCTCAATTCTTTTCGTTTGGAACAAATGATTTAACACAAATGACATTTGGCTTTAGCCGTGATGATATTGGTGGTTTTATGAACGAATATTTAGATCAAAAAATTTTAGCATCAGATCCATTTCAAACAATTGATCAAAATGGCGTAGGACAACTAATTGAAATGGCAGTATTAAAAGGACGTGCTACCAGAAAAGATTTAAAAGTTGGCATTTGTGGCGAACAAGGTGGCGATCCTGCTTCTGTAGAATTTTGTTATAAAACTGGATTAAGTTACGTTAGTTGTTCTCCTTTTAGAGTGCCAATTGCAAGATTAGCAGCAGCACAAGCAGCAATTAAATTTTCATAAAGAATAATTCAAAAAAAGACCTAATAGGTTTTTAAAACTTGTTAGATCTATACAAACAAAAAAACCATCAAATACTTGATGGTTTTTTTGTTTGTTCTAACTTTATATTATTATTTTATTCCCAACTTTGTTTTTACCAAAGGCATTATATCATCAGCATCTTTTGGCCAATATAATAAAGAACCTGTACCTGTATCAAAAACATAGGTGTAACCATTTTCTTTTGATACTTCTTCGATAGCTTTTTTAGCTTTTTCAATTATTGGTTGCAATAATTCCGATTCTTTTTTTTGCAATTCTTGTTGAGCATTTGTTTGAAAAGTTTGAATACGTTGTTGCATAGAAGTAAGTTCAGATTCTTTATCTTTTTTAATTACATCGGTTAATTTTGCTTGATTTGCCTGATAATCTGTATATTTTTTTTCTAACTCATCTTGCATTGCAACTAATTGGTCTTCTAATTGTTTAGAATAATCTTGTAAAGTTTTTTGTGCTACCTCTTTTTCTGGCATCAAAGCAAAAAGATCATTAGAATTTAAATGTCCAAATTTTAATTTAGATTGCGAGAAACCTGTAACACTCAATAAAAAAAGTGATATCAGTAATGTTAAGCTTAATTTTTTCATATTCATTATTAATTATTTATTTAATATTTGTGCAAATGTATAAATTAATTTTTATAACCCAATTTTTTTAAAACATCATCGCTCTTATCTAGTTTCTTATCAGTATAAAGCATATTTAAACTACCAGCTGTATCAAAAATTATCGCATAATTTCCTTCACTGGCAATATCTTTTACAGCGTTAAAAACCTCATCTTGAACAGGTTTAACAAGCTCTTGACGTTTTTTATAAAGTTCTCCTTCTTTACCAAAATATTTTTTCTGAAGGTCTTTTACTTCTTTTTCTTTTGCAACTATATCGTTTTCACGTTTTGTTTTCATTTCTTCGGTTAGTAAAACTTTTTCTGCTTGAAAATCCTTATACATCTTATCGATTTGAGAATAAATTGCCTCTATCTCTTTTTGCCAATCAACCGATATTTTATCGAGTTGGGCTTGTGCTGCCTGATACGCTGGTATATTTTTTAAAATATAATCAGTATCAACATAACCTAATTTTTGCGACTGTGCAATGGAAGCATATATTCCTAGTGTGCTTACCATAATAATTAAAAATAACTTTTTCATAATTAACATGTTTTATTAGTTTAATAATTAAAAATTTTGTCCTATTATAAAATGGAACTGACTATGATTTTCTCCAGGTCTTACTGCTTCATCAAAACCGTATCCCCAATCGACGCCTAATTTGCCAAACATTGGTAAGAAAATTCTAATTCCAACACCAGCCGATCGTTTTATATCAAAGGGTTTAAACTCTTCAAATTTATTCCAACTATTGCCCCCTTCGGCAAAGGTTAACAAATATAATGTGGCATTTGGATTTAAAGATAAAGGATAACGGACTTCGAACGAAAATTTATTATAAATATTACCACCAGAAAGTGGAGTTAAAGAACCGTTACCATATCCACGAAGTGATATTGTTTCTTTTCCGTATAAATTATATGATACTAATCCGTCGCCACCCATATTATATCCTTCAAAAGGTGAAGGTCCGTAATCTTTATTATAAATTCCTAAAAATCCAAATTCTGCTTTTGTACTTAATACCAAATCTCCTGCCAATTTTGTAATGTAGTTAGAATTAAATGACCATTTGTGATATTCGATCCATTTATATTTCTCTTTATCAGACATATTAGAGTAATTTCTACCACTTAATATAGAATAAGGTGGAGTTAATTGTAGCGATAATGAAACTAGCGATCCTTTTCTTGGGTATATAGGTTGGTCAATCGAACTACGTTCAAATGTGGTTTTAAAACTTATATTTCTTGAGTTTCCATCAGAAAAAGAAAATAAGTACCCATAACTATAATTCTTAAGTATATAATTTTGATAACTAATTTCATTATACAACGAAAAATAGTCATCGGGCCATCTTAACCTTCTTCCAAAGCCAACAGACACACCAAAAATATCCATTGCTTGTCTTTTCTCATCACTTCTGTTTAACCCATTAGATTGAACGGTATAATAAGTAGATAGTGATAAAGAATGTGGCTTTTTACCTCCTAACCAAGGTTCTACAAAAGATGCAGAATATGCTTGATAATAAATTCCATTTGTTTGTGCACGAACACTTAATCTTTGACCGTCGCCAGATGGTAGAGGTTGCCAAGCTTCTTTTTTAAAGAAATTTTTTGCACTAAAATTATTAAAAGTAACGCCAAGAGTACCAACAACCATTCTAGCTCCCCAACCTCCCGAAAGTTCTATTTGGTCAGATGGTTTTTCTTCAACAATATACTCAATATCTACAGTTCCATCAGCAGGATTAGGATTTGGTTTTACGTCCATTTTTTCAGGATCAAAATAGCCCAAAGTGGCCAATTCGCGTTGTGTACGAATAATATCTGCTCTACTAAACAACTCGCCAGGTTTTGTAAAAATTTCGCGACGAATAACATGTTCATTGGTTTTAGTGTTGCCAGTAATTGTTATTCTGTTTATTGTTGCTTGTTTTCCTTCGTATACGCGTAATTCTAAATCAATAGAATCGTTAATTATTTGAGTTTCAACTGGCGTAATTGAAAAGAATAAATAACCATTATCGAGATATAACGAACTCAAACTATTTTGGTCAACGAACAATCGCTGATCTAAAACTGATTGATCATAAATATCTCCACTTTTAATTCCTAAAAATTGAGTAAGAGTATCGGAATTGTACTTAGTGTTACCAACCCAAGTAATATTTCTAAAATAATATTTAGTACCATGTTCAATCCAAATTTTAACACCTAAAGTTTTTTTACCAGAAGAGTAAACAGAATCTTTAGTAATAACAGCATCTCTGTAGCCATGCTCGTTAAGTTTATCTATTATACTTTTTTTGTCATCTTTATATTTTTCTTCGATAAAACGCGATGTTTTAAAAACTCTATACCAATGTTTTATTTTAGTTTCTTTCATTGATGAGCGTAGTCTAACATTTCCTGATGTTTTAAAAATTAAAAATTTTCCTTTTTTTAATGAAGTATTTTCATTATTCGCCAATTTTTTTCCTTTAACAATATCTGGCCCTATTATCTGCAAATCGCTAATTTTAACTCTTTCGTTCTTTGTTATATCAAAATACAAAATAACATGATTAGCAGTTGTAGTATCATCTTTTTGTTTAATATTAATATCAACATTATAAAAACCTTTATCAACATAAAAAGTTTTAATAATATTTTTGGCATTAAGAATTGTGTTATCGGTAACCTGATTACCTTTAACAAGTTTAATTTTTTCACGCAAATCATCAGCATCTCCTTTAGAAATGCCAGTAAATGAAAATTTACTTAAACGAGGTTTTTCTTGTAAATAAATTTCTAAGAAAACTGTTTTGCCAATTGTTTTAGAAACAGAAATTTTAATTTCAGAAAATAATCCTTGATCCCATAATTTTTTTATTGCATTTGTTATTTTTTCGCCTGGTACTGTTATTGTATCTCCAACTTGTAAGCCAGTAATATTCAACAAAATACTTTCATCTAAATATTTAAGTCCACTAATTGTTACTCCACCTAATTCAAATGTTTTGGGAGTTGTATAATCAACATTAATACTATCGGACGAAAAGATTTGTGAAAAAGTAGTTTTATTAATAAAAAACAGACTTATAAAAAAAGTAATAAAAATTAAATACTTAATCATTTTTAATGTTGATTTTTTGTTTTATTTGCTCCCCAGTTAATCCAAATCGTCTTTCCCTTTTTTGATAATCGATAATAGCTTTATAATATTCTTCTTTAGTGAAATCGGGCCATAAAGTATCGGTAAAATATAATTCAGTATATGCTAATTGATATAACAAAAAGTTGCTAATACGAAACTCCCCGCTTGTTCTAATAAGCAACTCAGGATCGGGAATTTTATTAGTTGATAAATAACTTATGAATATATCCTCATTTATTTCGTCAGGTGTTATAACATTATTCTTAACGTCATTTGCAATTCGTTTTACAGCATCATTTATTTCCCATCGTGAGCTATAGCTAAGTGCTAATACAAGTGTTAATCCTGTGTTTTTAGATGTTAATTCGATTGTGCTTTGCAATTCTTTTCGAACATTATTAGGAAGTTGCGAAATGTTACCAATTGTTAACAGTCTAATATTATTTTTAATTAAATTTTTAAGTTCTTTACCTATTGTTGAAATTAATAGGCCCATTAGAGCATCAACTTCAATTTTAGGGCGATTCCAATTTTCTGTTGAAAATGCGTAAAGTGTTAAAAATTTAATTCCCAATTCTGCCGATGCCTCTACAACATCATTTACCGATTTAACACCATTTTGATGCCCAAAAATACGTAACCCTCCCTTTTTTTTAGCCCATCTTCCATTACCATCCATAATAATAGCAACGTGCAAAGGTAATTTTTTTATATCTATAATTTCTTTGTAATTCATTTAACGATAAGTATTACAATCGGCACCAGACGATTTAAATTGGTATGTAATAAATAATCCACAAAACGAATACCAATCGCGTTGATGAAAATATCCTATTTGTTTATCAAGTAAATAACTATTTTCAACAGTTGTAGTTGGAAGGTCTTTATACCAAACAACTTTATCTAACCCATCGGTAAAAGTTTTTCTAAATGACCATTCGATACCCATTCCAACTCGTGGCATAAAATTAAATTTAAAACCTACTCCAAAGGGAATTGCTGGTTGGTATGGTTGAATTGCATAAGATGCAATTAAAAAAGTTCCTCCAACAGAAACATAAGGGGTATATTTATTTCTTTTATCGCCAATTTTATAAGGTAAAAAATTTAATTCAATTTGTCCAGATAATTCGACTATTGGAGTATAAAAAGAATATTTTCTATATCGCTGATATTTAAATTTAAAATCTAAATCATTACCCGATAATCCACCACTGTATAAACTTGCCCTTAAAGCCCATCTGGAATTTAAGTTATAACGAATTAAAGCACCATAAGCAAAGTGACTATTATAAAATTGATGCGAAGTATTTAAATCTCCTAAATAATATGATGCACCACCAAATAAGCCAAAATCGAGATTTTTTTGAGCATTTGAGTTAATAACTGAATAGAACAAGGCACAAAATATAATTGTTCGCTTTAATAACATAATATTTCTAAAATAATTAGAATTTTGGTAAACCGCTTCTTGCAGTTTTTAATTTATAACTAACGTTAATTGTTAGAAAAGCGTATGCGTCTCTTGCTTTTGAATATTTATCAGAATGTCCATCAAGGTAATCGGTTGAAGTGTAACGCTGTCCGAATTCTATACCTAAAGTAGTTCTTCTGTTCATTGCATATTTAAAACCAACGCCGATAGGAAAAACCATATTAAATTTATGAAATCCAGTATTTTTATTAGATGGAGCAATATAATTTAGTTTAGGATTGAATAAAACACCCCCAAAACCTAAAAACACATAAGTGTTAACATAAGTAAATTTAAAACGTTTAAGGTTTTGAAATGTATATCGTGTGCCTAATCTTTCTTTTAAAATAGAATATTCAACTTGCAAACTTGGCTCAAAAAGACCTGAAGAGAAAGTAACATTTCTATTGGCACGACCAGGTGATTCGGTATAAATATCGCTACCATGAATACGTCCGTATATTAAATTAAGTTTTAAAGCTAGTTTTTCTTTTATTTTATATCGCATACCAACAACAATATGATAACGAGTAGCTTTCATGTCAATATCGCTCATAAAATGAGTACCATCTTTGTTTGCACCACCTAAATCACCAAAAAAATTAGATGGTCCAATTCCGCCAATTAATTCGTATCTCGTACGTTTCCATCTTTGAGCATTAGTTATAATAGGGGTGAGTATAATTATAACTAATATGAATAGTAATATTTTTATAGAAATTTTCATTTTTATCTAAATTTAGGCATTCCCTGCCGTGTTGTATATAATTTTACCGATAAATTAATAAGCATAAACATATATGAATCTTTATCTTTAGCATCGCCACGTTGTTGGTAAGCAGCTGTCCATCCAGGATTGCTACCACTAGAAGGGTCGGCTAAATAAGCTGCAACATCGCCACCTTTTGAGTCACGAATCATAGTATTATCAAAATAAGTAGTACTAACATCGTCAATATAATCGGTAAATGTTTTTCTAGCACCAAATTCTAAACCAATATTCCAACGACGATTTAAACCATATTTAAATCCAATTCCATAGGGAATGCATACGCTTAAACGCGAATATTTTTTTCGCGTAGGTACAAGCCCTTGTCCTTCGGTGCCAAGTGGTTGTAGTGCTTTCCAAGAGCCTCCAATTTTCCCTTTAGGATTATAATAAAATCCACCAACTCCAAGAAAAAAATAAGTATTTGTTTTAAAACCTTTTATACCACGTACTCTTCTTAAATTGTAACGGTGTCCTTGCTTTTCTCGTATTATAGAATATTCAAACTGAGTTGAAAATTCAATTATAGGTGATTTAAAATTTAAATTGCGATAATTACGATATGTCTCAGCAGTTAATTTATCGTCACCGTGCAATAACCCATAGCTAATCATTGTTTTATTAGCAAATGCTTCTGTTATTCGATATCTAATGCCAATACTTCCAACAGGTCTAGTCATCGAGAATTCTAAATCACGAACGAAATTAGTACCAATTTGATTTGCTCCACCCAATTCACCTAAAAAGTTAGTAGCACCTAAGCCAAAAAATACCTCATACCGCATACGTTTCCATCTTGAGGAAGCTTGCGAATGCGCTGAATTACAGAAAATTATAAATATTGAAATAACAAATAATACTCTCATTTTTACTTTAATATAATAATTTTTTAAAACTCAAAATTATATAAAATATTTTTTATTACAAACTTAAACATGATTATTTAACATAATTAAATAATTTAATCGTTTTAATATTTGTTAATTGCCTTAATTTCTGGCGTCTACACCCCACATCAGTTTTTGTCTTAACGTTGAAAAGAAATTACTATTAGGACATTGCAAAATTTTAATAGAAAAATTAGATTTTTTAATTGTTAATTCAGCCGATGAATCAATTGCTATAGAGCGATGGTCGAGTGATACAAGACAATTATCGGTACGACTTTGAATTGTTAAAGTAATTACATAATTATCTGGAATTACCAAAGGGCGAGCTGTTAAATTATGTGAAGCTATAGGACTAATAACAAATCCATTAGCATTTGGTAATAATATTGGACCGCCAACGCTAAGAGAATAGGCTGTTGAACCTGTTGCAGTAGAAATAATTAATCCGTCTGCACGATAACAATTTAAAAAATTTCCATTTAGCGAAGCATTAATTTCAATCATTGACGATGTATCAAGTTTATGAACTGTAATATCGTTTAAAGCATAATTAAAATCGGGAAACATTGGCGATTGGCTATTTAATTCTAATAAACTACGAGATTCGATGTTATACTTACCCTCAAATATTGAATTTAATGAAGTTTCGATATCGTTTTTTGAAATATTTGTAAGAAAACCTAATCGACCACTATTAATGCCAACAATTGGTATGTTTAATGTTCTAACAATAGACACGGCTTCTAAAAATGTGCCATCACCACCAATACAAATCATTAAATCAACATCTGTATCTAAATCATAAAAACAAGTAAATGTACCGTTTACATTAAGTAATTTAGAAAAATCATCATTTATATTTTCGAACAAAATTTTATAAATTAATATTTCTACATTTTGTTCTTTTAATTTATTACATAAAATTAAAAAATGCTCGAAAAATTCTGGCTTAATTTTATTCCCAAAAAGAGCTATTTTTTTTATCATTTCTAAAAGTTTTAAAATGGTGCATTAAAATGCAAAAATACACCTTTTTCTCCAAATTTATTAATTGAATATTCGAATCGCAAAACAATATCGTAATATGTAACAAAATCTATTCCAACACCATACCCGTACAAGAATTCATTTGAATGTGGCATATTTATATTAAAATCATTTAAAACATAGCCCGCATCAACATTTAAACTTGCATAAAAAGCAAAATGAAATTTAGTGAATTTTTCGGCTTTTATTTTTCGAATATTCCATGTGTGTGGTTTAATTATTTGGTATCTAAAAGCATTGTTCCAAAGTCCAAAACCGTTTCCATCA
Organism: Bacteroidales bacterium; assembly: GCA_036171595.1. Lineage (GTDB taxonomy): Bacteria > Bacteroidota > Bacteroidia > Bacteroidales > GWA2-32-17 > GWA2-32-17. The sequence goes on along the minus strand of JAVHRJ010000211.1, from coordinate 1,391 downwards.
ATTACATATAACTCCATGCCTTTTGTATAATTACTGTATCCAAATGCATGCGAAAAAATATAATTGTAATTTTTTAAATTTGAGTATTCGGCTTGAGCGGCAGTTGAATAAAAAAACCGATTTGATATTTGAAAATATTTACTTGATTTTACATTAATTGTAAAATAATCAATTTCATTTTCAAGTAACCCAAATCCTGTTTTGGATAATGTTACAGAAGTGAAATATCCTTTTAACGGGTAATAATTTGAGTTTCGTTTATCGCTTGTAAATGTATATGATAAAAATAAAGATTGTGCATTTTGTTTATTTTTCCAAATAAAATTAGGATTTAATGAAAACAAAGTATCTGTAATAAAATAATTGTTATATGAAAACACAACGTTGTGATAATTAAATATTTTTGGGCGATAAGTAAAGCTTACTGATGACGATAAATTTTGATAATTATAATTTTCTGTAACAAAATTCACTGGTTTATTTTCTATAGTGTTATAAGAAATATTTTTTTGCTTATAGTATAAAAATTTCAATTCTACACCAATTTTTTGCTCTTTACCAATATTGGGGACAGAGTATGCAAAGCCGTATTGTTCGCGGTATCCTCTTCTAAAAACAAATCGCAAAAGTTCATTTCTGCCTCTAAAATTCGATTGAGCTAAAAATAATCCATAGTTTATTTTATCGAAATCTCGCTCATAAAACCAAGAATTAAAGTTACGTGCAGCCTGCTCAAAAATTGGAATGGGCCATAAATACCATCTTTCAACAACTTTAATTGAAATATTTACAGTTTCAATAGTTACAGCAAAAGTGTCAACTTCGGCAAAATTAAAAAGCGAAGTATTTAAAACATTTTCTTTTGCTATTCGCAATTGTTCAGAAATTTTATCAAAATTTATTGTATCGCCTTCTTTAAAAGGTAACTCGCGAAGAATTATTTTAGGGTGTGTTTTTTTATTTCCAGAAATTTCAATTTTAGAAATTTTATAATTCTGCGAAAAACTGAGTAATGGTAAAAAAAATAAAATAATAAAACGCATCTATTAAATATTCAAATACCTCATAAATTCGTCGTAACGATTTTGGTATAAATTAGTTAAATCATTATCTTCAATATAAGATGCTTTAACAATATAATTATATCTATTAAAAGATTGTAATATTCTTGAAGCATCTGTTGTATTTAATTTAATTGTAACATCAATTTTCATTGATGTTTCGGAGTCGGAGACATATAGACTTAATATTTTTGAGTTTTCGCTTTCAACAATTTGTGAAATTTCTGATAAAGAATAATCATTAACATTTAGCTCTAAAATTATTATTGCTCCATGCTTATCAACAGCAGTAAGTTTTGCAAATCCTTGTAATAAATCGTGCAAAGTAAT
>JAVHRJ010000210.1:0-4809 GCA_036171595.1 Bacteroidales bacterium | reverse complement strand
GGATGTTTCTCTTTTAAGGATGATAGATGAACGGGAGTTTGTTTATCATCCTTGGAGAAATTAGTATGTAATTAAAAGATTTGATTTATCTCAAATTGAATAATAGATTTTTACGGTTCTCATCATTCTTTTTTTTTGCTGGGTTACCGATAAAATATTTATGAGGCAGGCTATTGGCTTAATTAATTTTAGTCATAAAATATAAGGTGTGTAAAGTGAAAAATCTATTTTTAACTTTTTTAATGTTTTCATTGTGTACAATTATAATATCCGCACAAGACAAAACAACAGTCAAATACAATGAATTGTTTAAGGAATATGAGTATTATGATAACTACGGAAGAAAAATTGGTACTACAAAATATAATGACCTTTTAAAAGAATATAACCATTATGATGCTCTTGGCAGAAAGGAAGGAACTACCAAGTATAATGAATTATTTAAAGAATCTAACACATATGATTCATATGGCCGAAAAGAATCAACGACTAAATACAATGATTTATTCAAAGAATATGACCATTATGATGCTCTTGGGAAAAAAGAAGGTACAACTAAATACAATGATTTATTTAAAGAATATAACACTTATGATCTATATGGTAGGGAAAAAGGCGAAATAAAATACAATGATTTATTTAAACAGTACGAAATTAAAACAAAATAAATCACTAATTTAAAAATGTATTTATACTCCTAAACTTCGGCTTATATAAAGTAACATTAGGCTTTCTAATAAGAGGTAAATTATGACAAAAGTAATATCTTTAATAAATATGAAAGGCGGTGTTGGCAAATCAACTTTAACCGTAAATTTAGCTTGGCATTTTGCTTTTCAGCATAAAAAAAGTGTTCTTGTTATTGACTTAGACCCTCAATTTAATGCTAGTCAATATCTTATAGGCGTGCATAGATATAAAAGAATACTCAATGAAAAGAAACCCACCATAAGAGATATACTTGAACAAAACGCGCAAACCTCTCTTGGTGAAACTAGTAATTTTCACATTCAAAATGCCATACTAAATGTTGAGTGGTTACATAGAAGTTTCCGTTATGTTAATGGAAGATATGAACATACTGGTGGTAATAAAATTGATTTAATTCCCTCTACTTTAGATTTGGCAATTACGTTAAAAAATCCTTATGGAAAAGAAGAACTGCTAGAAAAAGCACTTTCTGAAATTTCTTCAAACTATGATTTAATTTTTATAGATTGTGCCCCTACCGAATCAATTTTAACAACGACAGCTTATCGTGCAAGTGATTACCTTTTGGTTCCAGTCAAACCAGAATATTTATCATCTATCGGACTTCCTCTTTTAGTAAATTCTATGAATAGTTTTCTCAAAGATAATCCAAATTCAAATCTCCAACTGGCTGGGATTGTATTTAATATGACTACTGAATATTCACCAGAAGAAAAATTAGCCAAAGAATCTGTTAAAGAAATTGCAGGACAGAACAATTGGTATATTTTTAATAACCCAATTCCTTATTCTCGTTCTTTTCCCAAAGGAGCAAGAGAAGGAAAACCACTCTTTCATACTTCATATGCAAAGTGGAGTCAAAAACAAAGGTTTAATCTTTTTGCATCTGAATTTGCTCAAAGGATAAGTTTATGACAAATAAAAATGGATATGATTTATTGATTGATTTAGCAAAGTTATTAAAGAAATATGGTTCAGATACATTTTTATCTCTCGCCGATAAACTTTCAAATCAAGAAATTTTTAGTACTATTTCAAATATCCTTTATACTACTGCTAAAAATAAACCATATGTTTCTGCTATTAAAAAGAAACAAAAGAAAACAATTGGAATCCAAATTCAAGAACTTCTTGAATCAACTAGAAATATGGAGCCTGATAAATTTAATTTATTGTCGGACTTTTATAATCGTTTTATTTCAAAGACAATATTTCCAAGTATAAAAGATATAAAAGCCTTTGTTGTAAATAATAAAATTCAAATCCCAGAAATAAAATCACGAGACAGAGCAGCCCTTAATTTAATAGAGTATTTATCAAAATTACCAAGTGATAAAATAAGTATTATGACTGATATAAAGGTTAAACTCTCTACTATAAATAAAAAGGAAGATAGCGATAGAAGTTTACAAGGATGGACAGACATAATTTTAAAAAATAAACCCCGGGAAAAAACTTAACAAGTAACACAAACCGACAGCATTTTTAAGTATGGCATTTTTGTAATTATAAAATTGTGTTTGTAAAACAAAGTTACTCCTTAAGGTAGGTAGTTCTAAAAAATATTTTTAGAAATAGAAAATTGTTGCAACTATTTAGACTTGTTGTTTTCGGCTATTGATTAGCGACAACAATGTTATGTATCAATTATAAAAAGGAAATAAAATGAAAAGAAAATTTTTATTTATTGTTTTAACTTTTACAATGCTTTCGGTCAGTGGTTGCTTTAGTAATAATATGTTAAGAGACCAATTGCAAAGTTGGATCGGACGGACAGAATCCGAATTAATTCACTCATGGGGTGCACCTAGCAGAGATTATACTGACGGTAAAAGGGGGAAAATTCTTATATATAATGAAAGGGATTACAACGGGTCGTTAAGAATAATACAAATGTATATAAACAAAGAAGGCATAATTTACCGTGGTTATCTTCATTGGGAGTAGAATAATATGATTGTATTATCAAAAGTTCAATTAAATTTTATAGAAGACATTAAGAATAAGAAAGTTGTTGATGTTGAATCATTTGTTGAGAAATATTGTCCCACAAAGAAAATCACCTTAAATGATGATGACCATTTTCTCAACTATACTTTTTCACGAGGAGATACAGCCTTTGTTCTTGTAGAAAAAAAATTAGCAGCTGACTTGATTTTTGAGTTTATAGATTTATGCTTGAAACTTGAAGAAGAAAAATTAATAGTTGCAGTATCAAACACACCGAATAAAATATCTCCGTTATTTGAAGAGAACAAATATATGGGGGAGCATTCAGCAGCAAAAATATATTTCCCCGATGAATCTGTTTTGCCAATAATTCATTTATTTAATAAAAAAATTTATCCAACTGCCGAAATCTTAAAGCTGAAGAAAAAAGTTTATAGAAATAGAAAAGATAAATATTATAACCGTTCTCTTATAATTGCTTGGGCAGGTTTTATTTTGGCATTTATAGTTGGGCTCGCAAACATTTTTAATTTATTTAATACAAAAAAATTTGAACTGAAAAATAAAATCAATAAAGGAGATACTATTTCTGTAAAAATTATCCCGAATGATTCAACTTCATTATATACTTTAATAGAAAAGGTACAAAATGAGTCTAAGATTAATAAAGCTAATAATCATAATCGAACTAATATCAAATAATTACACGATTTCTCAAGTGGAATTAAAACCAGAAGATATTTATGAGCAAGCTTCTAAATCAGTAGTTGTTGTTTTAGCCTATGACTTTCAAAACAACCTTAAATCACAAGGAAGCGGAGTTGTTATTGATAATAGAGGATACATAGCAACTAATTATCACGTCTTTGCGGAATGTAAAAGGTTAGAAATAAAACATAATAATGACATTATAAGTGATACTGATATTATAGGTGCAGATATTGAAAAAGATATTCTCATAGTAAAGATTAAGGAAAATCTTTTTCCTGCTATTAAAAAAGCAAATTTTCAGAAAATAAAAGTTGGACAAAGAATTTATGCAATTGGTTCTCCTTTGGGTTTTGAAAATTCAATATCAGAAGGGATAATTGGTGGTCTAAGAAATATTCTGGAATTGAATCGTAATTATATTCAGATAACAACAAGCATTTCCCCGGGCAGTAGTGGTGGCGCAGTTGTTAATGCTCAAGGTGAATTAATCGGAATAAGCACAATGACTTATAAAGAAGGACAAAACATTAATTTCGCTATTCCGATAACAGATATTGATAAAGTTGAATTAGTAAAACCAAATAACAAAAAATACTTAGAAGCACTCTCAAATTTTTATAAAGGTTATAATTCTTTTCTATCAAACGATTATAATAATGCCTTGATACATTTTGAAAAATGTTTGAGTTTAAAACCCTTCCCAAATGTGTATAATAATTTAGGTTGCATCTATGATGCACTTAATGATTTTGATAATGCTATAATTAATTTCAATTTAGCTATCCAATTAGACCCAAAATACGCCGATGCATATTATAATTTAGCACATACGTACGAAAATATGGGGAAATATAATGAGGCGATAAGTTATTATGAAAAAACTATTCAAATTGAACCAACTTATGCAAGTGCCCTTTACAATATTGGGTATCACTACGATTTACAAAAGGAATCTGCTTTAGCTGAAATATATTACAATAAGACTCTTGAAATAAAAAATGATCATGTAAAAGCCATAGGTGGTCTTGCAGGGATTTGCGCCCAACACGGGAATTTTAGAGAATCAATACAATTATATGAAAAGGCTATAAAAATTAATCCTTTAATTCCAGAGTTATATTACAACGTATCTACAGTTTATGTATTTGTTAAAGAATTTGATAATGCTATAAAGTCCTTAAAGAGCGTAATAGAATTAAAACCAAATTATATTGCAGCATATTTAAAAATAAGCGGGATATATATAAAAATTGGTGATTATCCTTCTGCTATTAATTACACAAGAACAGCAGCGAGATTAGGCAGCAAAGATGCTCAGGAAATTCTTACACAATTAAATGAAACATGGTAATAAAATTGTAAGAGGTAATACTGTTATTTTCAAGCGGGGAATATTTTTATCAACTAAGAGCCGGTGAATTTATGCAAACAAAAAAG
>JAVHRJ010000209.1:9755-21153 GCA_036171595.1 Bacteroidales bacterium | reverse complement strand
GATTCAAGAAAACCATTGCTATTATTATCATTTGTTATATTAATATATTGTAAATTAAATGTTGGTGCTGGTACACCCGCACCTAATTTATAAGTCATAATATTTCCGATATTACTAATGTCCCAGATTCTTAAACCACTTGGGTTTCCATTATAAAAATCAGAATTAGGTACTGAAGTTGCTCCAAACTCAGTAACAAATCCCAAATGATAACATGCATCATTATGATTTGTTATATCATTATTCGCATGCTCTAAATACACTTCATGATGCCATGTTTGGTTATCGCCACTTCTATCAATATGCCAAATTGTTAGCCCTTCATCGGGTACAGATAAATACCTATTCACTTGGCGAAAATTCTCAAATAAAAAGAATTCATTTGTATCATTTAAATTTTGATATTTATAACAAGTTAAATTATTTGCTGTATCGTTATTAATGCCATTGTAGTTTGTTAAATCAACAACTTTTCCCCAACCAGCATTGCTCCAAAAATGAGGATTAGGTGGAACAGGGTTTAAATAATCGCCCATCCAGCACATTAAATCAAACGAACCAATTCCATCATCACCAGTAGTTGAATTATATTTATATGTATCGGGCCATTTACCAATCATATGGCCATTTTCATGTGCAACAGTTGCAAGCTCTAATGGGCTATTAGCTGGCGAAGTATTATATGCACCAGAGTGAACGCCATCGGCATAAAATCCGCCATAATACCCTTGATGGTACCACATACCCTGCGACCAATTTTGAGCAACTCCAGTATACATCAAATTTATTGCCTGAATACTTCCATCAGGATTAGTTGTTAAAGTAGAAAAATCGAAGCCAGTAGACTCAATCCAGTTTAAAGCTAAATCTAATATTTGTTGTGCACCATCACCCATTTGTAGTTGTTCATATTCAGCAAAAGTTAAAGGTGCTCTATAAAAGCCATAAACGACATTCTGATAATCAACTAAACCGCCTGAAATATCTGAATAAAATTTTCGTAAGGAACCATTATTTCCGAAATTATTATAACTTAAATCGTTACAAAAATTATCAAACTCGCTTACTGGTAATACTGCTGGTTCATCAGAAAAATCTACTAAAATGCATAATCCTTTAATATTCCCAATAACATGATGCACAAGCGTTTTGTTTTTACTTTCACTTTGCTCATTAATACCAACAAATTTTTTATTTTTAGAGATTAATTTTTCTCTAGCTTTATCAGCAATATCAATATGCTTATTAATTTTCAAATTACTTTGCAATGTTGAATTATTATTTTTAATACCTTTATAAATGATGCCTGTTGAAATTAATTCATTTCCATTTTCAGAAAGATTTGCATAACAAATCCAATTTGTTTTTGCATCGCGAATTAACGTATATCCATCAAGTCCTTCGGCACGCATATAAAATTCAGTACCATACAATTTCACATCAACCAAAGAGCCATCTGGTTGTTTAAATTGCATAATGTTACCATTAAATGGAGCCGACATAACATTAATTGATACAATTAACATTACGAATAAAAATAAATTTTTCATTTTAATTTAATTTATAATCAAAAGTAATAAAATAAGGTGATATAACAAATTTAAAATGTAAATATCTTAATTGCAATATACGAGGGATATATGAATTCAAAGATGCGAGCGAGATATGAGAAAAAAATGCAAGCAAGCATTAGAGATTAAAAAAACTCAATCGCAAGATGCTAAGTGTTAACCAATCACTCGCAAGATGCGAGCGAATGAGAAAAAAATATAAATAGACTTTGAAAATGAATAACCCTGAGGCAGAACCTCGAGGAATTCTTTAGATTAAAAAATCATTCAGCATTTTATTTCTTTTCAATTGCATCGTAAACAACGTCAAGTACTTTGTTACGAACGCCTAATTTATTTATTTTATGATTTTCTGCATCTGGATAAATTCTATTAGAAAGAAAAATATAAATCAAATCGTTTTCTGGGTCAACCCAATAACAGGTACCAGTAAATCCTTGATGACCAAAAGTAGAAAGCGATGCACGTTTAACAACAGGTGATTCCTTTGATTTATCGGGTTCAGGTTTATCGAAACCCAATCCTCTCCTATTTTTAGGGCAAAACTGACAAGCTGTAAAATCTTTAACTGTAGAATGTTCGTAAAAATTAACCCCACCGTATTCTCCATTCCACAATAACATTTGACAAATTTTTGCAACATCATTTGCATTTGAAAATAAACCTGCATGTCCAGCAACCCCGCCCATTAATGCTGCACCTTGGTCGTGTACAAATCCCCAAACAAGCTGCTTTCTAAAAACAGTATCATTTTCAGTAGGCGCAATTTGAAATTTGTTAAATTTATTTAGAGGTCTGTATCCCATGGTAGTTGCACCAATTCTTTTATAAATTATACTGTCTGAAATAAAATCTAACGATTTCTTAGTAATAGCCTCAATAACAAAATGCATAAAATAAAAACCCAAATCGCTATATTTATATTCTTTTTTTGGAAGCAACTTAGAACAATAAATTTGTTTACAAATTGAATCTTTATAATTACTAATTAAATACATACTATCGGCAACTTGTAATATTTTATTTTTATCGGGCAAAAAAGAAAAATAAGTTTTTCTTTTTGTTTCGTTTTCAATAAGTCGAGGATAAAATGGTATCCAAGGAGCAAGTTCAGCTTGATGTGTAAGAATATCTTTAATTAACAAATGTTCTTTATCGGTACCTTTTAACTTAGGCAAATAAAAACCTAAATATTTGTTATAATCAAACCTTTTACTATCATACAAATTCATCAACACCAATGTTGTGGATAATGTTTTTGTAATTGATGCAAGGTCGTACAAATCATTATTATTTACAGGATAAGTTTTATCGTATGTAAAACACCCGTATGATTTGTTAAATATTACAACTCCATTTTTGGCAACTAGCACCTGACATCCAGGCATTGCATGGCGATCAATAGCATCATTGACAATAGAATCGATTGGTAAAAGTTTTTCATTACTAATTCCGACTTCTTCTGGAATAGAGTATTTTAATCGAACTTGTTTTTCTGTTTCTATACCAAAACCAAAAGGAAATTCTTTTGAAATATTTACAGGCAAATGTCCCTTTGCTGCAATAGCTCCAAAAAGCAATTGTGGAGCTACTTCAGCAGGATAACGAGTATCATCATATCCTATTAAAATTGCTTTTAATTTTTTAATGCTCTGAACTTTTGAAAGACTATATGGACTTGCAAAAAGATTTAATACAACATTATTAGAATCGGCTAAATACTTAATAAAATCGAGACTTTGGTTTGTAAAATTAAAAGTACGGAATGAATATCTGTTTGTTTGTTTTAACGAAACAATAATTAAATTATAATTTTTAAGGGTGTCTTTTAATTTTAAAAGTTCTGCATTTGTTAAATCTTTTTCAATATTAAACTGAGCAATATTTGCATATAAACTTAAGTTTTCTTGAAAAACACCTTTTTCAGTTTTACCAAAAAACACCGATGCAATTTTTAAAGTATCAAGTCTATTAAATGGTATAATGTTATTATTATTTTTAACAATAGTCAAAGAATTTTCAGTTAATTTTCTATTTAATAATTCATCTTTAGCTAAAAATAAATCTTTTTGTAAATTAGCAGTATCAACATATTGACATTTATCTAACCCTGTCCATTGTTTTACTTGTAATATTCTTTTTACATGTTCATCAATTTCTTGTTCGCAAATAATATCATCCTCAACCGCTTCTTTTATTAAACGAATTCCCCATGGCACCTCTTCCGGACAAAGCAGAACATCATTTCCAGCAAGCAAAGCTTTTAATGCCGCTTCTCCTGGCTTGTAATATTTTGTAATGCCTTTCATATTAAGACCATCAGTAAAAATTAATCCTTTAAAATGCATGCTATTTCTGAGCAAATCGTTAATAACAATTGGCGAAAGACTTGTTGGATATTTGCTATTAGGATTTAATGCAGGAACTTCGAGATGAGCAACCATCATACCACCAATTCCCTTATTAATAAGTTGTTTAAACGGATATAGTTCTAAACTATCAAGGCGTTTTCTAGTAAATCCGATATATGGTAAATCGCTATGCGAATCAGTTTTAGTATCGCCATGGCCAGGAAAATGTTTACCTACAGCAAGCACATGCATTTCTTGTTGTCCACGCATATATTCATAAGCTTTTTCGGCAACCATTTTTTTATTATCGCCAAATGAACGCATATTAATTACAGGATTTAGTGGATTGTTATTAACATCGAGCACTGGAGCAAAATTTATTTGAATTCCCATACGTTTCATCTGCAAACCAATAGCTTTGCCCATTTGATAAATAAGTTCTTTATCATTTATTGCACCAAGTTGCATTTGCAAAGGGAATCGCATAGTTGAATCAACTCTCATTGATAAGCCCCATTCTCCATCAATACTCATTAATAACGGAACAGTAGCAAGCGATTGCAAATAATTTGACATATTAACTAATTGCTTTGGTCCCGACTTAAAAAATATTACTCCACCAACTTTATACTTTGATACTAGCTCTGCCACTTCTTCATAATGTTTTTTATCTCTTTCGGGATAAGCAGAGACCATAAAAAGTTGTCCAATTTTTTCATCTAAAGTCATAGTAGAAATCACAGAATCGGCCCACGCTTCAGATTTTTGCGAAAATATTTTAAATGGAACTTTAGCATCTTCAATAGATTCAACTTGCTTAATAACAATAGGACTATGCCCTGAAAAAGAGCTCAGAATACTTGGTAGTAATAAAACTAATAACCATCGCTTCATAAAAGGTGTATTACTACAAAAATAATTTTTTTAAATAGCCTTTAGAAGTTAATACAAATAAGTTTTTAACAAAAAAATGTTATAAAGTATTTTCTAATAATTTATATAGATGAATATTTATTAAAGCTACAAACTTGCATATTATTAATTTAAACAAATTCAATTTCACTTTGTTATCTAAAATAAAACAAGTAATTTTAATTGATTTTAATAAAATAATTTTTTATTTTTGAGAAAATAATTGAAAATGAAACATACAGTAAAAACATCGTGGAAAAATAAAATGGCATTTGTTGCCAATGTTAGCGGACATAATATTCAAATGGATGCAATGCCAGAGGTTGGAGGTGAAAATTCTGGTCCTAGGCCAAAAGAATTAATGATGGCAGCTTTAGCTGGTTGTTCTGGCATGGATGTTATTTCAATTTTAGAAAAAATGCACGTTAAAGTTGATGCATTTGATATAAATATTGAAGCCGACATGACAGAAGAGCATCCGAAACATTATTATAAAATGCACGTTATTTACGAATTTAAAGGCAGCAATTTACCAATGGATAAATTACAAAAAGCTGTAGAACTTTCTCAAGAAAAATATTGTGGAGTATCGGCATCATACAAAAAAGCAATGGAAGTGAGTTATGAAATTAAAATAACAATTTAATTGGTTCGTGAGGACACGAACCAAGGCGCTGGGAAAGTTATGCTTGGTTAACGAGGGCAAAAACTAAGGCTTTTAGCAAATTACAATTGATTCTTAAAGACACGAACCAAGTTATTAGAAAATTGAATTAAAATTACCTTAATACTTTTCTAGCAAAAGCAACAGTAAAATATGCCATCATAAAAACGCCAATAAAACCTTCGATACCTGCAACCAATCGCAAAACGCCAATTGGTGAACAATCGCCATAGCCAATTGTTAAATATGTTATTGCACTAAAATATGCAGTATCTGTAAATTTTGTTAATAAATCAGCATCTTGAGCTATACAATTAATGTTTGTATCCATAACAAAAGGTAGAATAAATTGTATAACAACTAACAATAAATATGTAAAAACTACACTAACTAGGACTCTCATCGGTGATGTAGCATACAATCCCATTTTATCAAATACCCACAATTTAAACCAATATGCTGGATAATGCCAAATTGCAGAATTTTTATTTTCTTTAATTCCGTCATTTAAAATTGCTTTCGATTCGTTTCTTTTAAATTCAATATAAGCAAGGTCTTCATCATCATATCGCCCTGTGGAATTAAAATTTTGTTTTAAAGTTCTAAATTGTTCGGCTTTTGCCCACCACGAAGAATCTTTTTGGATATAAATTGATTGCTTAATGTTATTTGCTCGCCAATCAATATAAATTCGTCCTAACAATCTCATTCCAGCAAAATTAAATTCTTTAATTTTAACTTCACAATCGTGAGGTGTAAGGTCAATAATATCACGCACAACAGTATCACTTAAATCGAGTAAACTAGCTTCAGAAACTCTTAAATCGAAATAATTATTTAATTGACAAGATTTAAGTGAAAGCGAATTAAAACTTGAATTATAAAATGAAACGACACCTTTACCAAACATTGCTTTATCGAACGAAACATCGGTTTTTGAGTATTGTGAATTTTGAAAACTAAAGTCGCCATCGCCTAAATTTGCATTTTTAAATGAAAGTTTGCCACCTTGCATTTCAGATTCATCAAAAGAAACTTCTCCATCATTAAATTTTGCTCTGTTAAAATTAATTTTACCTGAACCAAATTCAACAGTTCTAAAATCTACTCTACCAATTCCAAACTCTGCTCTTTCGAAACTTATATCGCCTTCATAAAAAGTTGCATAGTGAAAGTCAATTTTACCATTACCAAAAACTGCAACTTTAAATGACACTTCGCCATTTCCGAAATTTGAATTTATAAAAGAAATATCGCCATCACCAAATGTTGTGTTAGCGAACATTACATCACCATTTCCAAAATAAGCATATTGGAAATCTTTAAAACCATTGCCAATTATTGCATTTTTAAAATTTAACCCATCGTGTCCAAAATTAGAATTGCCAAAATTTAAATTCCCATTTTTAAAAACGCATGAATTAAAATTCACTTTACCATTTTCAAATACTGATGACGCAAAACTAACTCCACCATGAATAAATCCAGCATTTTGAAAGTTAACATATCCTTCCTGAAAAACACCAAATGAAAAATCGGTTAATTCAATAGAATCGAAAATTGCATTTTTTGCTGAAAATGATTTTAAAATTACTAATTCTTCATTCTCTAAATTATATTCTTTTCGATATTTTGATAATGAAAACTCTTCGATATAACAAAAGTCTAAATTAATTTTTTCATTCTTTTTTATTAAGGCATATAAATTATTTGCATCTACATAGCCCAGTTCAATATACGATAGCTCTTTCCTATTTTTATCGAAAAATGAAATTGATGCAGTATTAGCATACTTTATGCCATCAGGAGTTACGAATTCATTATCACGAATTTTAACTTTATATGATGAAAAGTCTGAAATCATTTTGCAAATTTAACAATTTGACATATTTATCAAAATTAACGACGACAAATTTGTTTATAATCACAAAAATCACATGTTTTAGTATTTTCGGTTTGCAAAAAAGAACCAGTTTTACTAAACATTTCATTTAAATTAAGTTTTAAAAAATCATCGAAATTATCTTTTATATCGTTTACATTTTTCAATTCAATTTTATTGATATATAAATTGATCTTTTCATTTGATAATGAATTTCGAACAGATAACAATTGAGGCAGTATATCAACTTTATTTGTAAGCGAAAGCGAATAAATAATTACCTGTCGTAATGCGGCAAATTCTTTTTTATTGCTAAATAAAGTTTCAAAATCTTTAACATTATTTTCAATGATTCCTGTTTTAAAATCTTGAACAATAATTTTCCCTTCTTTTTCTATGCAACGGTCAATATTACAATTAATTAAAATTTCATATTCCGTTTCATCAGAAAAAACTGTTATCGGATATTTTGTGTTTTTTTCTAATCCAATTACTTTAAATGGTGCATTTTTCTTATCGAACTCGATTAAGCGAAGAAGATATTTTTTTAAAATCTGATAATTTAAAAGATAAATTCCATTTAAAACATCGGGCATATTGCCTTTAAAAACAATTTCGTTAAATGCAGTTTTTAATGATATTTCAAAATCGTTTTTTATTTTATCAATGATTGTTTCTGTAACAATTTGCCCAACATAGTTCAAATATAAAAATTCAACTGTTTTATGAAAAACATTGCCGAACATTATACTATCAACATTTTCGGTAAGTTCATCGGTTTTCTTTAATCCAATAATATATCTAAAATAAAATTTTAATGAGCAATTTATATATGTATTTATTGATGAAGGTGATAATTTAGACTCGTTATTTAAATATCTTTTAAGTTTTAAATTAATTAATTCTGTCTTATCAATAACAATTTTATTATTTAAAAACACGCCAGATTTATCGGAAACTTGAAACTCCTCTACTTTTAAATTTTCGTTAAAACGTAATTGATGAATAAACCTGCTAGCTTCGCTTTTCCCGTTTTGATTTTTATTAGTATTATAAACCAAATTTACATTTTCAGAACGTTGTAACAAATGGTAAAAGTGGTAAGCAAAAATCGCATCTTGATGTTCGAGCGTAAGTAATCCAAATCCTTTTCGCAAATTATATGGAATTAATGACATGGCGGCATTTACGGCAGGAATTACACCTTCGTTAACCGACAATAAAATAATATTTTGAAAATCGAGTAAACGAGTTTCGAGAATACCCATAATTTGCAATCCAGCAAGTGGTTCACCAACAAAAGAAACTTTTACATTATCGATAGCTTGTTTGTATATTTTAAAAAAAGTGTCGTGTTTTGTTATTTCAATATTATTTTTTTTAATAAGTTCATCTAGCTTTAAAGTTTCGCGATATATTGAATACAATATTTGTTTCTCAATATCGTTCTCACGGCCAACAGCAGTAAATCCACTTAATAGTATTTGATAAATAACATCACAAATATATTTGCAATATGTTAGGGGTGATGAGCAATTTACAAATATTAATTCAAAAAGTTTAGAAGAAGTTGCTTCATGTGATAATGTTATAACATTTTTACCAATATAATTTTTATTTAAACTTATTATCTCATTTTTAAGAATATTAGCCCAATCGTTATCATTAATAAATTTATGATTTAAAATTGATAAAAAATCTTTTGACTTAAAAACAAACTCATTATTAAGCTGACGCCTAATATTGCCCTGTAATTCTAACAACAAATAAACAAATTGCACAGAAGAAGTTTGTTTAACAGGGTAAGCCATTGTAACATTAATTTTATTAACTTCGATTGGAACAGAATATAACACTGGCAAAAGCATGTTTTCATCGGCTAAAACCAATGCAGTATTTTCGTTTGACAAATTTGAGTTTTTAAATATTTCGGATAATATTTTTGCCTCTCCTACTTTTGTTTGAACAGAAAAAATATTTATTTTATTTTTTGAAAGAATGTTGGTTTCAAATTCAAAATTTTGGGGATTTGGAAAATCGACAAGCATTTTTCTTAAAAAATATCCAGCTTCGTGAGTCTTATCGTTAAAATATAAATTATCAAAATCCCAGAAAAATTGGGTATTCCCAAGTTTTTGCAAATATTTAAAAAGTTCGAGTTCTGCTTTTGATAAAGCATTAAATCCAACAATAAAAACATGTTTATATGGAATAAAATCTTTCGGTTTAACTTTTAAATCAGTAACGATATTTCTGTAAATTTTACCCTCATAACCTTGATTTTCAATATCGAGTTGCTCATTAAATTCTTTATAAATCGAAAAAAGCTTTTCCCATAACACTATAAATTTTTGTTTTCCATCAGATTTGTTTTTAAAATCAACATCGCCCCAAAACTGCTTTATTGCAATTAACTGATCTTCTGTTAATTCAGAAAATGTATTTTCAATTATTTTTATATCAGATAAATTTGTATATAATTTTTCAACATCAACAAGTTCCTTATCAATATCATTAAAATCGGATAAAATTACTTGTCCCCAAAAATAAAACTCATCAAAGCTCTCGTTAATGCCAGACTTAGCACAAAATACTTTATAAAGCTTGTAAATTAATTGAAGTTGATCGGTAGGTTTAATGTCAGAAATTTCGGAAATAAATTCGTTTAATGTTGTAATTTTTGGCAACCAACAAGTTTTATTAATTTTACTTGCAAGTTGTTTTTGAAAAAAGACACCAGCACGTCGACTAGGAAAAATCACACAGCTATTAGAAAAGTCAACTAAATAATTAGCAACAATGTATTCGGAAAATGACTCTAAAAAGGTTTTCAATTATTTTTGATTTTTGATTTTCTTACATTCCACAATAAAAAAATTACTGCTGTAACAATAGACAATGATACCCCAATAATTTGTCCAATTTGAACATTTATTTTAAAACCTTCTGGAGCAACTAAAATATAAGCTGTAACAACTGCAGTCATAAAAACAGAAGGAATTAAAGTTAACCAATAAAATTTATTATTTACAGCCAAATAGACTGTAATTGTCCATAATACAATTGTTGCAAGAGTTTGATTCGACCATGCCATGTAACGCCAAATAATTGCAAAATCGACTTGAGTTAAAATAAATCCAACAATAAACAATGGAATTGTTAACATTAATCTGTTTTTTAATTTTTCTTGAGAGATTTTTAAAAAATCGGCAAGTATTAAACGAGCACTTCTAAAAGCTGTATCGCCCGAAGTTATTGGTGCAGCAACAACTCCCAGAATTGCCAAAATTGCACCAAATTTTCCAAGCAACGAATTCGAAATAATATTTACTATCCATGCTGCATTGCCCTTTTGTACAACCATAACATCGTTCAATTCTTTTACCCCACCAAAAAAGCTCATTGCAACGGCGGCCCATATTAGTGCAACAATTCCTTCGGCTACCATTGCTCCATAAAATACTCTTCGTCCGTATTTTTCGTTTTTAATACAACGTGCCATTAATGGCGATTGTGTTGAGTGAAACCCAGAAATAGCACCACATGCAATTGTAACAAATAACATTGGAAAAACTGGAAATTCATCTGGGTTTGCATTCATATTTACAATGTTAGATGGAATAAGTTCTGGAATAGGCAATCCATTATAAAGCATAGAGCCTGCAATACCAACAGCCATAAATAGAATAGCAAAACCAAAAAAAGGATAAACTCGTCCTATTAATTTATCAATTGGCAAAAGAGTTGCTAAAATATAATACATAAAAATAGCAAATGCCCAAAATGTAACATCTAAATAATCGGGAGTTAAACCAGCAATAATTTTAGCAGGTCCCATAATAAAAACCGCTCCAACCAGTATCATCATTGCGATTGTAAAGACTCGCATAAATTGCTTAACACCAATGCCCATATATTTTCCAACAATTTCAGGAACGCTTTGTCCGTCCATGCGAAGTGATATCATACCCGAAAAAAAATCGTGAGTAGCACCTGCAATAATATTTCCTAACACTAT
>JAVHRJ010000209.1:0-9745 GCA_036171595.1 Bacteroidales bacterium | reverse complement strand
CTATCCACAAAAAAGCAACGGGTCCCCAAACAGCACCAGCAATTGCACCAAATATAGGACCTAAACCAGCAATATTTAAAAATTGAATTAAAAATATTTTTCCCCAGCCCATAGGAACAAAATCAACGCCATCGGCCTTAGTTTCGGCAGGAGTTTTACGATTTTTATCAATACCAAAAATATTTTCAACTAATTTACCATAAAAAAAATATCCCAATATTAAAGCAACAATTGATAAAATAAAAGTTATCATAAAAATGTATTTTTCACAAAAATAAAAAAATATGTTCTATAATATTAATTTTTTATAATCTATATTTTTTAACTTTACATTTTATATTAAAACACAAATATATGTTACGCAAAATTAGTTTATTAGTAATTTTTAGTTTTTCTTTTTTGTTTTCGATAGCCGACGAGGGTATGTGGCTTTTAACAATGCTCAACAAAAAATACGACGACATTAAAAAAGCTGGTTTAAAACTTTCTGCAGATGATATTTACAATATTAATCATGCATGTTTAAAAGATGCCATAATTCAATTTGGCAACGGTTGTACTGGCGAAATAGTATCTAAACAGGGATTAGTATTAACAAATCATCATTGCGGATATAGTTATATTCAAGCCCACAGTTCGGTTGAGCACGATTATTTAGCAGATGGCTTTTGGGCTTACAATCAAAAGGACGAATTATCAAATCCTGGCTTAACTGCTAAATTTTTAATTAGAATTGAAGACGTAACCTCTAAAATTAAAAGTGATTTAAACGATAGCATGTCTGAAAGTGATAGAAACGATAAAATTAAAGCTGCTTTAAAAAAAATCGAAAAAGAAGCATCAACTGGAACAGGTTATATTGCACAAGTTAAAAGTTTTTTTGGCGGAAATGAATTTTATTTACTAGTATATGAAATTTATAAGGATGTTAGATTAGTTGGCACACCTCCAAACTCAATTGGGAAATTTGGTGGCGATACCGACAATTGGATGTGGCCTCGTCATACCTGCGATTTTTCGGTTTTTAGAATTTATATGTCGCCAGATGGTAAACCAGCAGAATTTTCTCAAAAAAACGTTCCATTTACTCCCAAACACTCGTTACCTGTTTCTATTGCAGGAGTTAACGAAGGTGATTTTACAATGATATTAGGTTATCCTGGAAGAACAAATCGTTACATGTCGTCGTGGGCAGTTAACAATGCCATTAATTACACAAATCCTGCAGTTGTAAAAATTCGCGATAAAAAACTTGCAATAATGCGCGAAGACATGAACAAAAGTCACGAAGTAAAAATTCAATATGCATCTAAATACGCACAAACAGCAAATTATTGGAAATATTTTATTGGTCAAACAAAAGGATTAAAACGTTTAAATGTTTATGGTACAAAAAAAGCTACCGAACAAAAATTCGAAACATGGGTTAACCAAGCTCCCGAACGTAAAAACAAATATGGTCAGGTTCTAATAAATTTAGAAAATTATTCGAAACAACTAAAAGATTTCGATTTACTTAAAATTTACATGAACGAATCTGCATTACGTGGTGTTGACGCCATTTCGTTTGCTAGCAAATTTATTCCATTATATAAAACTTTAGAAAATGATACCATTAAACTCGAAGAAAAGAATAAAAAAGTATCAAGCTTAATTGACCAAACACTTACGTTTTACAAAGATTTTAATTTAGAAACCGACAAAAAACTTTTTTCGGAACTTTTAAAAATGTTTTACAATAACATTAGTCCCGATTATCAACCATCAATTTTTAAAGAAGTAAAAAAACAATACAAAGAAAACTTCGAAAAGTTTTCGAAAGAAGCATACGACTATTCAATTTTTTCGAATAAAACTGCTTTGCTTTCATATTTAGAGAACCCAACATATAAAAAACTAGACAACGACCTTATTTTTAAAACTATGTATTCCATTTATGGAGTTTACAAAAAATTTAACTCAATTTTCGAACAACAACAAGCAGAACTCGAAAAAGCAAATCGTTTGTTTATTGAAGGATTAAGAGAAATGGAAAGCGATAAAGTTTTTTATCCCGATGCAAACTCAACAATGCGCTTAACTTATGGCAAAGCACTTCCCTACTCGCCTGGCGATGCTGTTGAATATGATTTATATACAACACTTGATGGCGTTATTCAAAAAGAAGATAATACAGTTGAAGAATTTACAGTTCCACCACGTTTAAAAGAGTTATGGAAAAATAAAGATTTTGGACAATATGCCGATAATGGAATTATGAAAACTTGTTTTTTAAGCAACACAGATATTACAGGCGGCAATAGCGGAAGCCCTGTTTTAAATGCTAAAGGCGAACTAATTGGATTAGCTTTTGATGGTAACTGGGAAGCAATGAGTGGCGATATTGCATTTGAACCCGCATTACAACGAACAATTTCTGTTGATATTCGTTACGTATTATTTATTATTGACAAATATGCAGGCGCTAAAAATTTAGTTGACGAAATGATGATTGTAAAATAACATTTTGCAAAATTTATTTAAATAATAAACTGAGAACAAATAAAAACACTAATAAAATGAACACAGAAAAAGATCTTGCAAAATTAATGGAATTAATTAAAAAGCAAGATTTTAAAACTACAGACGAAGTTAATAATTTCTTAAAAAACATACAGGGACAGAGCCTTGATAATTTATCTGAAAAAACAGATAAAAAAGGACATTCACAAGATTTAGTTTTTGAAGCATACGAACTTCCTGTTTCTAAAGGGAAAAAATTAATTAAACAGGCACTTGAACTTGATCCGAATAATGCAGAAGCATATAATTATCTTGCAAATATAGAAAAGGATATTGACAAGGCAATAATAATGTATGAAAAAGCAATAAAAGCTGGTGAAATAACACTAGGGAAAAAATTTTTTAAAGAAGAAAAGGGATATTTCTGGGGAATGATTGAAACACGACCTTATATGCGTGCAAAAGCAGGTCTTGCAGACTGCTTATATGTTAAAAATGATATTGACAAAGCAATTGAAATTTATGAAGAAATGTTGGAATTAAATCCAAGCGACAATCAGGGAATTAGGCATTTGTTATCAACATTATTATTGAGTAAAAAAGAACTGTCGAAATTTGAAACGTTTATTAATAGTAACGAAAAAGAAGATTGTGCTGTTTGGAATTACAACAATGCTTTATTTCTATTTAAAAAATATGGACAAACTGCAAAAAGTGATAAAGAATTAACTAAAGCATATAAAAGTAATAAGTTCGTAATAGACTATTTATTGGGAATTAAAGAAATGCCAGATGATCTACCGCAATATATTGGACTAGGAGACGAAAACGAAGCAATTGCTTATGTTAATAGGGCTTGGATAATTTGGAAAAAAACAAAAGGAGCATTAGATTGGCTTTATGAATTTAAACTGAAAAGACTTAAATTTAATTAATTGCCCAATCGAGTAAACTTCTACACCAGCTAATCTGTTTATGAAAACATTTTATTGTACATATTGTTATAGTATAAAGCAAGTCGTTAATATTTGACATTTCTTAAAAATTTAATAGTATTTTTATTTATCAGAACACAAATAATATCAGTATTTTTTTAAATATTTATAAAAACTTCTTAATTTTATCATAAAAAATGAAAAAAATATTTGTCGTTATTTTTCTTGTTTTTTCTGCACAATGTTATTCGCAAATCGACCATAATATAAGCGGAACTAACTCTCGCGAAACAGAGCCATTTATTGCAGTTAACCCAACAAATTCAAATAACATTATAGTTGCTTGGATGTCGTTAACTTATCCTTTTAAAATTAATACAAAAACCTCGTTTGATGGAGGTGTTACATGGGGAAATGTAAATTCTCTTCCACATTTTTCGAGTAATATTTTAATTACTTCGGCCGACGTATCAATAACTTTTAATAATTCGGGAACAGCTTTTATTTGCTATGTCGATTATAAACTTACAATTGATTCGGGATATGTAAGGGTTGCAAAATCTACAAATGGTGGTATTTCGTGGAGTAATCCTGTTAATGCTATTAACGCATTAACTCAAGTAGATAAACCTATTGACCGACCATGGCTTGTTTGCGACCAAAGTAACTCTGCTTTTAGTGGCAGATTATATTTAGTTAGCAAAAGTTATTATGCAGCAACACCACCGCAAAAAATTTGGCTAAGTATTTCGACCGACACAGCAAATAGTTTTTCGCCAATTGTACGATTAGATAACCCTGTAACAACAGGCACACTTACAAATATTATGGGAACTCCAACAATTGGTGCCGATGGTGTTTTTTATTGTGCTTATGCATCATACGATATTTCACAAAATCCTTTTCCAAGATTTATTTGCACAAAATCAACCGATGGAGGTACTACATTTTCTCAATACACCATTGCATATCCGGTTTCTGGTTCACAAATTACTGATACTTTATATCAAGGTAGTTATTCATTATCGGCTAATCCAACTATTGCAGGAAATATAATTTTTCAAGCAGTTGATGCACGTAATGGTGATGCTGATATTTTATCGCTATATTCAACAAATGGTGGACAAAATTGGAGCAATGCCCCAATTAGAATTAACAATGATGCTATTAACAATGGATTTGGACAAGATATGTCGTGGGGAGCATTTTCGCCAAATGGTATATACGCAATGGCTTGGCGCGATAGAAGAAACGGTGTAACAAATGATACATCAGATTTTGAAATCTATACATCAATTTCTATTGATGGAGGACAAAGCTTTATTCAAAATTTTTGCTTAAGCTCAATGCCATCACCATATATTAATCAAATTAGGGGGAACGACTTTCTTGGAATAACTTTAACCAATACTGACATGTTTGTAGCATGGTCAGATTATAGAATTAAAACCCCAAATAAAGAAGATATTTATTTTCGAAAAGAAAATTTAAGTTTATTAAATATTAATAACGATTTTGATTTAAAAAACACAATGCAATGTGTATACCCAAACCCTGCAAACGAAACAGTTAATATTAATACAAACAACGAAAAAATAATTAATGTTATAATATTAAACAATCAAGGAAAAATAATTCAAAAATATTATTCAAATAATTTTTCTGTAACAGGTTTACCTAAAGGAATTTATTTCATAACCGTTAGAACAACCTCTTCTATTTATACAAATAAACTCATAATAGAATGAGCAATGAGATTTTAAGCGCTCTTATTTTAGGATTAATAGGTGGAATTATTCCAGGTCCAGTATTAGCAGCAACTTTTACAGCAATTTTACAATCTGGATTTTTAAAAAGTTTGCGCGTTATATTTTGGGCATTTATTATCGAAACTAGTGTTGCACTATTGAGCATGTTGTTATTTTCGTATTTAAATTTACCCGAATATGTTTTCAGAATAATATCTTTAATTGGAGCAATAATTCTATTATGGATTTCATTTTCGATATGGAAAATAAAAAAAATTGACTCAAACAAAAAAGTATTTTTTGATTTTTGGAAAATAACAATAATGATAATTTCTAACGGAATGCTTTGGATTTATTGGATAACCGTTTGCATTCCAAGAGCAATAATACTTAACGAAAAAATATTTTTAGGCAATTATTTATTTTTAGGATTAGTTGAATTAGGATGGCTAATTTCAACAATATCAGTTGCTATAATTTTTTTACAATTCAGAAAAATACTTTCAAATCCAAAAGTAATTCCAGTTATTTTTAAAATATTTGCTTTTGTGTTTATATATTTTGCTGTTGAAACTGCAATAAAAACTATCGTATTTTTTATTTATTAAATTAATTAAAATAGATTTTTTTAAAATTAATACATATTTCATACAAAAATAATTTAATTTTATATTTACAAACTCAATTTTATTCCACAATGACAAAATCATCTGATACTTTAATTAAGTTAAAGTTAAGCGAAGAAAAATACCGATTGCTTACCGAGAACTCAAAAGATATAATTATTAATTATAATTCTGAAGGAAAAATAAGCTTTATTAACAAAGCAGGATTAGTGTTTACAGGCCTTAATGAATTAAATTATACAAATGAATTATTAATTAACTATATACCAAAAGAAAGCCATCATGTAATATATAATAACATGTTAGAAAGAACTAAAGGCTATTTAGGTAACAGAATTTTTGAACTCGACTTATTAAATTTTAAAGGAGAAAAAAAAACATTCGAAGTTTCATCGTCACCAATTATTAACGAAGGCAAAATAGTTAGCTTCCTTTCAACTTGTAGAGATATTACCGAACGAAAAAAACAAGAGCAAATAAATAATATTTTATATAATGTTACAAATGCAATTATCGAAAAAAATGATTTAAAAGAATTTATACAAATTATTCATCAAGAAATAAATAAATTAGTTGATGCTACTAATTTCTTTATTGCATTTTACGATGAAATAACAGGTATGCTTTCGGCACCATTTGTAAGCGATATTAATGATGAAAATAATACCTGGCCTGCAAAAAAATCTCTTACAGGTATTGTTGTAACAAATAACAAAAGTTTATTATTAAAAAGAAACGACATTAAAGAATTATACAAATCAGGTGAGGCAATCGAAATTGGACAATTAGCAGCTTGCTGGTTAGGTGTGGCACTTCATGCTAAAAATAAAGTTATTGGGGCTTTTGTTATTCAGAGTTATACTAACGAAAATGCTTATAACAACAACGATTTAAAAATTTTAGAATTTATTTCAAAACACATTAGCATTGCTATTCAAAAAAAAATAAACGAACAACAAATAATTTCGTCGCATCAAACATATCAAAATATTTTAGATAGTATTTCTGAGGCTATATATATTCAAGATGAAAATGGTGTATTTTTAGATGTTAATAAAGCAGCAACAACTTTTTATGGATACACAAAAGAATTTTTAATAGGAAAAACTCCATCTATTCTTTCGGCACCAGAAAAAAACGACTTATCTAAAATAATAATTGCTGTAGATAAAGCATTTAAGGGCGAGCCTCAAACATTTTATTTTTGGGGTTTAAGAAAAGATGGTACAATATTTCCAAAAGAAGTAAACTTAACAAATGGTAGCTATTTTGGTAAAAATGTTGTAATTGCTGTTGGTAGAGACATTTCCGAAAGAAATAGAAATAAAGAAGAACTTCAAAAACTTCAAAAGCAATATTTTCAACTTGTTGAGCATGCTGTAGATGGAATTTTTCATGGCGATAGTTTAGGAAATTTTATTGGTGTTAATCCTCGTGCATGCGAAATGACAGGTTATACAAAAGAAGAATTGCTAACAATGAACATGAAGAAACTTTTTACACCCGAAGAATATTCTTTAAAACCATTACGCTACGATTTGTTAATAAAAGGCGAAACAGTACGTACCGAAAGAATGATGTTGCGAAAAGATGGCTCATTATTGCCAATAGAAATGAACACCAAAATGATGCCCGATAAAACTTATCAATCATTTTTTAGAGATTTTACCGCACGAAAAAAATTAGAAAACGACTTAATAAATGCAAAAGAAATAATTGAAGAAAACGAAGAAAAATTAAGTGCTATTTATAACCAAACAACCGAAGGAATTTGTTTAGCAGACACAAATGGAAAATACATTTATGTTAATCCTGCCTTTTGTAAAATGACAGGCTATTCAAAAGAAGAATTGCTAACAATGTCAGTTTTCGATTTAAGAGCTAACGACAATAGCAAAGGATTATTTTCAAAATCAACATCAAAAGAGGGTACTCCTATTAAAATTGAATTAAAACGAAAAAACAACTCAGTTTTTGTAACCGAAATTATTGGTAAAAAAATCAAAATTGGAATACATGAGTTTGTTTTAGGGACCGTTAGAGATATTACAGAATTATCGAAGATTCAAAATTCATTAATTGAAAGTGAAGCAAGATTAAAAGAAGCTCAACAAATTGCAAACTTAGGACATTGGGAATTAGATTTAATAAATAATAAGTTAACTTGGTCTGATGAAATTTATAAAATTTTTGAAGAAGAGCAAGATAAATTTATTGTTACTTACCAAGGATTTTTAAATATTGTTCACCCCGATGATAGAGAATTAGTAAACAGAGTTTATAATGATTCAATAAAAAATAAAGTACCTTATGATATTGTTCACAGAATTAAATTAAAAAATAACAAAATAAAATATGTGAACGAAAAAGGTAAAACAGAATACGACAAATTTGGTAAACCAATACGTTCAATAGGTACAATTTTAGATATAACAAAACTCAAAACAATTGAACTTCAATTAGAAAAACAAAATAAAGAATATGCTTCACTTAACGAAGAATATATTTCTCAAAACGAACAATTGTTAAAAGCAAAAGAAAAAGCCGAAGAAAACGAAAAACTTAAATCTGCCTTTCTAGCAAATATGAGTCACGAAATTAGAACTCCAATGAATGGGATATTAGGGTTCGCAC
Source organism: Bacteroidales bacterium (assembly GCA_036171595.1). Lineage (GTDB taxonomy): Bacteria > Bacteroidota > Bacteroidia > Bacteroidales > GWA2-32-17 > GWA2-32-17. Next base: position 1,300 of record JAVHRJ010000209.1, on the reverse strand, counting down.
AATTATTAAAGAAATCGAATGTTAACACATTGCAAAAAGAAAAATATATAAATATTATAAATACTAGCGGAAAACATTTACTTAATTTAATTAACGATATAATTGATATTTCAAAAATAGAGGCAAATCAATTAAACATACATAAATCAATTTTTAATTTAAACACAGTTTTAAATGAACTGTTTACAACTTGCTATTCAAATTTATCTACTATTAACAAAACAAACATTCAATTAAAATCAGCATCTTGCCTACCCGATAAAAACGCATTTATTCTTTCAGATGAAACACGTTTACGCCAAATATTAAATAACCTTTTAAGTAACGCAATAAAATTTACCGATAATGGAACTATAAAGTTTGGATATAATATCGATAACAATAATTTAATATTTTTTGTTCAAGATACTGGAATTGGCATTTCAAAAGAAAAACAAAAAATAATTTTTCAAAGATTCATACAAGCATCACACAATACAGAAAAACTTTATGGTGGAACAGGTCTTGGATTATCAATTTCTAAAGCATGTGTTGAACTTTTAAAAGGTAAAATATGGTTAGAATCAACTATTAATGTAGGAACAACATTTTATTTTTCAATTCCATATTTAAAAGTATCAAGTGATAACAATATAGAAAATAACGATGAAAAAACAAACTTCAATTTCGAAGGCCTTACTATATTAATTGTTGAAGACGACCCAACAAATTTAATGTTCTTAAAAGAAATATTTGAACCCCTAAAGATAAATGTTATTGAAGTAAACAATGGTGCTGACGCTATTGAAATAATAAAAAAACGGACTAAAATAGACATCATTTTAATGGATATTCAGTTACCTGAAATGGATGGTTTTGAAACTACAAAACAAATTAAAACAATTAACCCTAGCATACCTATTGTTGCTCAAACAGCATTTGCGTTTGCCACAGATAAACAAAAAAGTATTGATGCTGGGTGCGATGACTTTATTACTAAACCTATTAATACCGATAAATTATTTAACATTATAAAAAGGTTAAAATAAATATTTCGGTAAATATTTTTACTCTTTTAAATATATTATGGGATATACTTATTTACTGACAAATGAGTATGTTTATAAAATAATTGCCAAAACACTTGCATTTCATAATTTTATGTTGTACATTTCGTTTTTTTATATAAAAAAATTAACCCAACGTGTTTTTATTTAAAAAAAATATTGCATATTCTCGTTTTTCACTGCATAATGTTATAATAAGGTGTGTGTGTGTGTGCAGAACAACGTGCACAATATAATTTACACACATTTAATAT
>JAVHRJ010000208.1:0-4820 GCA_036171595.1 Bacteroidales bacterium | reverse complement strand
CTTCATTTTTTTTACTTTTGGGAATAAAATGAGTTTTTAAGGTTCGACTAATTAATTGAAATTCGTTTAATGTAAAACTATCCATTCGCTGATAAATTGCTATTGGCATTTTATCTCCTTTTAGTTCATAAAGTTCAATGTTTGAAAAGTTTGAAAGTTCGTTATTATCTATGGATTTATTTTCAACTTTATAACTTTCTACTTTTAACTTTCTAACTATATAACAAGGATTGTACGCTCCAGCATATTGCAAAATTAAACTCTCAGAATTATAAGCTAAAAATGAAATGTCCATTCCATCTTTCATACTTAATGTTGAGGAATTATTATCGTTTACTTTTTCTTTTTGTTTTAATGATGAAATCATATACTCTCTAAGATGATTCAATACCTCTGCAGGATTTTTAACCTCATCTTTTCTTATTATTTCATTTAAAAATGAAATTCCCAGCATACTCATAAACCCACCAGGCACACCATGTCCAGTGCAATCGGCAACACATAATAAATTCCAATTCTTTAATTTAGATACCCAATAGAAATCACCCGACACAATGTTACACGGTTTATAAATAATAAAATATTCTTTAAAAATTTCATCCATTTGTTTCGATGAGGGCAACACAGCTTCTTGAATTAATTGAGCATAACGAATACTCGAAGTAACCTCTTCGTGTATTTCTTCAATTTGTTCTTTTTGCTTTGTTACCAATTCTACTTGAGCTTCAATTTCATCACGTTGAGTAACAATTTCCTCTTTTTGCTGAAGAATTTCTACATTTTGTTCTTGTAATTTTTTATTCGATTTCTGCTTAAAAGAATACAGTCGTAACAATAAACTTAAAAGAATTAAAATTAAAATGATTATACCTACCGACCCATAAATAAAATATCTTTGAACTGCGAGTTTATCCTTTTGTTGCTGAACTTTTAACTTACTTAATACTTTATTTTGATTAAGTATTTTAATTTCTTTTTCTTTTTTTTCTGTTTCGTATTTAGTTTGCATTTCTTCAATAAGTCTACTATTATTCTCATTAAACAAACTATCTTTAAAATCAATATATAAGTTTTTAAAATATAATGATTGTTTATATTCGCCCATAAGCGAATAACATTTTGAAAGTGCATTATAATTATCGATAGTAATATCAGATTTACCAATTTTTAAAGAAATAGCAATGCTTTTATTATAATAATTAATTGCGTTGCTATACATTTTCTTAATAATATAACAATTTCCAAAATTATTGAAAATAATTGCAAGACCATTTTGATCGCCTAATTTACTTCTAATTTCGTATGCTTTTTGAAAATATTCTATTGCTTTATCAGGTTCTTCTTGATCGAGATATATTCCAGCAATATTATTATAAATAACTCCAATACCTCGCTTATGGTCAATTTTAGTAAATAATTCTAGCGATTTTTTATAATAATACAATACAGAATCGACATTATGGTTTGGATTATTTGAGTCACCAAAAACATTTCCAATTCTTGCGTATGCATTAGCTTCTTGTGCAATATTATTTGTTTTAACAATATGTAACAAAGCCTTTTTTGAGTATTTTAATGCTTCGTCATACTTTTTTTGTTCAAGAAACAATACACCAATTGAAATCATCGATTTGCCAATTCTATTATCGTCTTTAATTTTTTCAGCAGCTTTTAGTGCAAGTAATAAATTATCGAGCGATTTTGGATTATTGCCTAACTCTTTCCATGCTTGACCAATGCTAATATACGAATCGATTATTTCTTTAACAAAATTATTAGTTTCGTAAATATTAATTGCCTCTTCTAATTTTTGAATTGAACTTTTGTATTCGCCTTTGTAATATAATGCACTTGATAAATTAGTTAAAGAATTAGCTTCGCCTAATTTAAATTTTATTCTGCGAGACATTTCTAATGCTTTATTAGCATATATTTCTGACGAATCGACATTAATGTTATAATAATATTTAGAAATTTGATTAAGCAAACTAACTTTAGATGAATCATACTTTGCAAATTTAATTTCCGTAAAAAGGCTGTCAATATTTACGGCAAGAGCCATATAATTACATAAAAAAATTACAATATTTAAGATAAATATTTTCTTCATTTTAAATTCTCATTCCTAATACAGTAACATCATCAATTTGTTCAGCATTACATTTCCAATTTTCAAATGCATTTTCAAGCATTTTTTTCTGTTCATCCATTTGCTTAAGGCTATTCTGCAACAATATTTCCTTAAATTGTTTATACATAAATTTTCTAGCTTTTGGACCACCAAACTGATCGGCAAAGCCATCGCTAAATAAATAAATGCAATCGCCTTTATTAGCTTTAAATTCGTAATTAGTGAAGTCTTTCATTTCGGGGTAAATAGCAATGGGCATTTTATCTCCCTTTAGTTCATCAAGTTGAAAGTTTGATAGTTGAAAGATGTTTTTATCATGCTTTTCACTTTCTAACTTTATAAACTTTCTAACTATGTAAAGAGGATTATTTGCTCCCGCCCATTGACATTCATTTGTGTCGGCATTAACAACTAGCAATGAAATATCCATGCCATCTTTTTGTTCGCCTACAACACCTTTTTGTTGTAATGCGTTAATTATTTCTTTTCTTAAATTAATTAAAATTTGATTTGCTTTACGAATTTCTTCTTTTTGCACAATTTCATTTAGAAAGCTAATTCCTAGCATACTCATAAATGCACCAGGAACACCATGCCCTGTGCAATCGGCTACTGCTACAATTAGCCAATTATTAATTTTTGTTGCAAAATAAAAATCGCCAGAAACTACATCTTTAGGTTTGAAAAGTATAAAATGTTCACCTAAAACCGACCTTGCCATACCGCTTACGGGCAAAACTGCTTCCTGTATTCGTTTTGCATAATTTATACTGTCGGTAACTTCCTTATGAATTTCTTCGATATGTTCTTTTTGTTCTGTTACTAAATCACGCTGGGCAGTTATTTCGTCACGCTGGGCTTCTATTTCGTCACGTTGAGCAGAAATTTCTTCGTTTTGCTGGTTTAGTTGCAGATTCTTTTGGTCAACTATTTCTTTTTGCGTTTCAACTATTAGTTTTTGTTCAGAAATAATTCTTTTTTGTTTTTGTGTAACCTTAAATCTATTATACATAAATCCACCAAATAAAGTAACTAAGACAAGACCAACAAACAAAGTATATCGAGTTGCTTTTTCTTGTTTAAGTTGTGCTGTTGTAACTTTTTTTTCTTCGGCTACCTTTATACTGTCTGCAAGTTGCTTTTTTTCAAACTCGTATTGCAAAAACTTTTTAGTTGACGCGTTTTGAATATCTATTCCTAATAATGTATCCTTAATAGTAGTATATTTAGTAAGCATCTCATACGCTTTCAAATATTGTTTTTCTAAAAAGTACACACTCTCTAAGGTGCTGTATATATTTTTTAAAACAGGCAATCTGTTTATTTTTTTTTCAAATTCTAGCGCTTGTTCTGAGAATTTTTTAGCCAATTGCAAATTCTTTTTTTTAAGGTAAATTTCACCTATATTATTGCTAATGGTTGAATATTCGCTATAATATGATTTGTTTCTCATAATATTAATTGCTTTCATGTAATAAAATAGTGCTGTGTCTAATTGTTTATTAAAATAATATGTATGCCCAATATTATTTAATGTTCTTAAAATCATTACTGTATCAGAAGCATCTATAAATAATTGATACCCTTTCTTATGAAAATAGAGAGACGAATCAAATTTTCCCATATTACTGTATATTGATCCTAACGTGTTGTAGTTATCGGCAATCATTGTTTTGTTATTTAATTTAAAAAATATGTTTTGACTTTTAAACATATATCTAACAGCTTCTTTATTATTATCTAAATTATATTGAGCAACCGAAATGTCTGAATAAAAATTTGCAACCATATTTAAGTCTTTTATTTTTTCGGCTATTAATAAACCTTTTTGAAAATAATCTATACTCTTTAATACTTCTCCTTTTTCAGATAATAGTAGTCCTAATCTTCGATATCCTTGACTAATTCCTTCGTTATCATTTATGTTTTTACTAATTTTTAAGCTTTTATTGCTATAAAAAAAAGAAGAATCTAAACTTCCTTTTTCACGAAATATGTAACTCTTAGTATCGTAAACATGCATTAAATAATTAGTTACTAAAAAGTTTATTCTTTTATTTTTTTGATGATTAAGCTTTGAGCATAATGCTTCTAATTTTATATTATATGATTCGAATTCATTTTCGGATGAAATATTTACTAATTGATTTAGAACTTCTAATTTGACAGTATCGTGAATGTTTTTACTCAATAATTTTTTTAATGAGTCTATTTCTCTGTTTTGAGCAAAAGATTTGTTTGAACAGCATATTATACTAATTAAGCAGATAACACAGGTTAAAAGAAATGATTGTTTATTGTTCATTGCTTATTATAATTTAAATTTTAATTCCAAGTATTGTTATGTCGTCAACTTGCTCGCCATTTCCAATCCACTCGTTTATTGTTTTTTCTAAAATTTCTTTTTGCTCGTTCATGTTTTTATTGCAATTTGTTAAAAGTAATTCTTTAAATTGTTTGTACATAAACTTTTTGCCTTTTAGTCCGCCAAACTGGTCGGCAAAGCCATCAGAGAAAAGGTATAAGCAATCGCCTTTTTCAGCTTTAAATTCGTGATTGGTAAAATCTTGCATAACAAGGTGAATGGCAATGGGCATTTTATCACCCTTTAGTTCATCAAGTTGAAAGTTTGAAAGTTGAAAGATGTTTTTATCATGCTTTTCACTTTCTAACTTTATAAACTTTCTAA
>JAVHRJ010000207.1:0-4834 GCA_036171595.1 Bacteroidales bacterium | reverse complement strand
TAATGAATTGGTGAAGCAGGGCAGGCAAGGTTATATATTTCATCAACTTCAAGAAAAATTGGCATTGTAACATCATGCCTAATTAATTCGAAAAATGGTTTATTTAACAAATGAGCAATATTTTCTTTTGAACCAGTAAAATAATTATCTAAACAAATAACTTCATTTCCCTCATTTAACAATCTTTCGCAAAGATGCGAACCAACAAAACCAGCACCACCAGTAACTAATATTTTTTTCATATTTTAAAATTTTCTTTTTAACATTTCACTTTCTACTTTGTTACTTATTTATAACTGGCTGTCTACCAATAGAGTAGTAAGTCCAACCTAAATCGTTCATTTCGGTAGGTTCATAAATATTTCTACCATCAAAAATTATTTTATTTTTCATAATTTTTTCCATTACAGAAAAATTTGGTGAACGAAATTCGCTCCATTCAGTAACAATAATAAGTGCATCAACATCAATTAAAGCATCAAAAGGATCTTTCGCATATTTAATTACGTCACCAATTTTTCGTTTAGTTTCTTCAATTGAAACAGGATCGTAAGCAAGTACTTTTGCTCCAGCTTTTAAAAGATTTTCAATTATAACTAATGATGGAGCTTCTCGCATATCGTCAGTATTTGGCTTAAAAGACAAGCCCCACATAGCAAAAGTTTTACCTTTTAAATTATTATTAAAGTGTTTATTAACTTTATTAAAAATCACTTCTTTTTGTCGTTCATTTACATCTTCAACTGCTTTTAAAATTTCTAATGAATGATTATTTTCGTCGGCAGTTTTAATAAGTGCTTTAACATCTTTAGGAAAGCATGAACCTCCATAACCAGCACCAGGATATATAAATTTATTTCCAATTCTACTATCGCTTCCAATACCTTTACGAACCATATTAACATCGGCACCAACAATTTCGCAAAGGTTTGCCATATCATTCATAAAACTAATTTTTGTTGCAAGCATTGAATTTGCAGCATATTTAGTCATTTCGGCTGATGGAATATCCATAAAAAATATTGGATGATTATTAAGCAAAAATGGCTTATAAAGCTTACGCATTATTTTTTCGGCTTCTTCGCTTTCGATACCAATAACAATGCGGTCAGGTTTTAAAAAGTCATCAACTGCATCGCCTTCTTTTAAAAACTCAGGGTTTGAGGCTACGTCAAATGGAATATTTACACCTCTTTTATCAAGTTCATTTTGAATTGCTGCTTTTACTTTTTTAGCAGTTCCAATTGGGACAGTACTTTTAGTAACAACAACCAAATATTTTTGCATGTGTTGTCCAATTTCAGTGGCAACAGCAATAACATATTGTAAATCGGCACTTCCATCTTCATCGGGCGGAGTACCAACTGCACTAAAAACTACTTCTACATCATCTAATGAATCTTTTAAACTTGTGCTAAATTTTAATCTTCCTTTTTCAACATTTCTATTTACCATATCTTCTAAACCAGGCTCCCAAATAGGAATAATGCCATTGTTTAGCTTTTCTATTTTTTCTTTGTCAATATCAACACAAGTTACCTCAATTCCTGTTTCAGCAAAACAAGTTCCAGTAACTAATCCAACATAACCAGTTCCAACTACAGTAATTTTCATTTTTATAAATATTTGTTATTTAATGTTAAAATTTGATTAATAATACTTTATGATACATGAATAATATAAGATAATGCATTAACTTTCGTTATTAAATTTAAATTAAAATTTTTAATAAAACTTTTAATAATTACATGTAGTTATAATTCAATATATTACATTATAATTTTCAATAAATTTTAAAATACAAATGTAATATTTTTGATTTAATTTTAATAAGGTATTGACTTTCATTTTAAGATAGCGTAAATTTGCAAAAAATATCCCGTTAATATATGAGACAATTAAAAATAACAAAATCGATTACAAATCGCGAGAGTGCTTCACTCGATAAGTATTTGCAAGAGATTGGAAAAGAGCAATTAATTACTGTTGAAGAAGAGGTTGATTTAGCACAAAGAATACGTAAAGGCGACAGAAGTGCTCTTGAAAAGCTTACTCGTGCAAATTTAAGGTTTGTAGTTTCGGTTGCAAAACAATATCAGAACCAGGGTTTAAGTTTACCCGATTTAATTAACGAAGGTAATCTTGGGTTAATTAAAGCTGCCGAAAAATTTGACGAAACACGTGGTTTTAAATTTATTTCTTATGCTGTATGGTGGATTCGTCAATCAATATTACAGGCTTTGGCAGAACAATCAAGAATTGTTCGCTTACCTTTAAATCAGGTTGGCTCGTTAAATAAAATAAACAAAGCACTTTCAAAATTCGAACAAGATTTTGAACGTACACCAACTCCAGATGAACTTGCTACAGTATTAGAAGTTCCTAAAGAAAAAATTATTGATACACTTCGCGTTTCGGGTCGTCATATTTCTATGGACGCTCCATTTATTGATGGAGAAGACAATAGTTTAATTGATGTTATTGAAAATAAAGATTCTCCTGTTGCCGATAATAAATTAATTGGCGAATCGTTAAGTCGCGAAATAGAAAGAGCTTTAGCTACATTAACCGAGCGAGAAAGAGATATTGTAAGATATTTCTTTGGAATAGCTTGCACTGAAATGACTTTAGAAGAAATAGGAGAGAAGTTTGCATTAACTCGCGAAAGAGTTCGTCAAATTAAAGAAAAAGCTATTAGACGTTTACGTCACACTAGTCGTAGTAAACTTTTAAAACAATATTTAGGTTAAATTCTTAAACAAAAAAAGAGGACTTTATTTTAAGCCCTCTTTTTTTAATATATCATTTCCTATTTTAAAGAATTCAACGAATTTGACCACTTACAAATTTCTTTTATTTCTTTATCAGTTGGAATTAATTTTTCGTTTTTCTTCTTCCAATTTTCGGGTGGCATCGATTTAGAAGTTAATTCGTCGCAAATTAAATTAGCCTTTTTTTGCTGTTTTAATGTACTATAATTATCCCATTTCGAAAAATTAAGTTTACTTTTTACAAAAAAATTCCCTTCTTTTGAATGACAGCATACGCATGCCTTATTAAAAATTTTCATTAAACTATCAGGAATAACTTTATTAGGCATATTGTTATAATTATTGTAATTTATAGCTTTAATTGGCATATATAATAATGTTAAACCAATTAATACAAGTAGTAATTTTAAATTATTTTTTTTCATATTAAATTTTATTATTTTGAAATTATTATTGGAATAGTTTTGCTAAAATTAATGTTACTAATAGTTACAAAATACATTCCGTTTGATAAATAACTAAAATTATAATTGTTTTTTATATTATTCAATTTTTCATTTACTAAACAATTACCAACAATATCTTTTATTGAAATTGTTGTGTTGCTATAATTTAAATATTCTAACGTAAATAAACCATTTGAAGGGTTTGGATAAAGATTAATATTATTCGTTAAATTATTATAACTTGAAAAAGTACTAACATCTATAATAACTGTATCCCATGCATTACAGCCTTGTAATAAATCTGTAATTGTTAAAACAAATTGAGTTGTTGAAATTAAATTAACTGTAGTAGGGTTTGAAATATCGGGATTAACTAATAACGAAGAGGGTTCCCAGTGATATGAATATGAACCTGTACCGCCAGTTGCCGAGCCATTTAATGAAGTTGAAGTATTATAAGGGATAGTTTGATCTGTTCCTGCTAATGCATATAATTCAGGTAATACTGTAACTGTTACAGCATCTGTAGCAGTACAACCTTCGGCATTTGTAACTGTAACAGTGTACGTTGTTGTAACATTAGGCGAAACATTTTGAGAATATAAATTCCAACCATTTGACCATAAATATGTAACCCCACCAGTCGCACTCAATGTGGTTTGCCCGCCAGAACATATATTTAAATCGTTTCCAGCATTTGCAGTTGGAATAGGATTAATTGTAGCAGTAATAGGTGTTAATGGACTTATACATGTTGCTTGAGTTTGAACTTCCCAATCATAAAAATAATAATAATATGCAGGATTATTTGCAGGATTACCTGTTATGCTTACAACTCCTGATAAAGTGTAAGGGTATGGAAGGGTAGGAGCACTTGCACCACCATCGCGGTATAAATTAGGAGTTGTAGTGCAAAGAATGGAATAACCATTCCCAGCTGGTAAAAAAGCATTTAATGTAATTCTGCTTTCGCCATTTGGAATGCTTAAAATTTGGCTAAAAACAACATTACTGTTTCCATCCATAATTTGTATTGTTCTGTTTGCTAATTGTGATGAATATACTTTTACTGATACTAAATTCATGTCTTGCAAAACATCAAAATACAAACCGTAATTAGCAGTTGCATGATTTGCACCTGTGCCAGCATTATCAATTTTTCCGGTATATTGCGAAGCACTTGTCGATGTTATAACACTCTCTACATAATATGTTGTTGTTGTTGTTAAGGTTGGAGTATGATAACTTGTTCCGGTGTGAACTAAATTTCCTCCATTTGGTGCATCGTACCAATTTAAAGTACCATTTCCCGAAACATTTAATGTAAATGAATTTGGTCCACAAAATTGGTCATTTGTTGTTGTTGGCGCAGTAGGCAAAGTTAATGTTATGTAATTTGTTACAATTTTTTGATTGTTTCCTGTGCAACTATTTGTAATCGTTAAACTAACTGTATAACTACCGCTTGAGCCATACGTATGGCTAGGATTAAGCAATGTTGATGTTTGACCATCGCCAAAATCCCACAAATATGTTGAGCCATTTGGAGCTTGCGAAGTGCTTGTAAATTGAATATTTGCATTACAACCCGAAGTGTGATCGGCAGTAAAATTTGCG
>JAVHRJ010000206.1:0-4837 GCA_036171595.1 Bacteroidales bacterium | reverse complement strand
AGGTGTCAATAGGGTGGTATACGATATAAGCTCTAAACCTCCTGCTACTATTGAGTGGGAATAGAATTCAGGAATTACAATTATAGATTTAGTGTTTATCGAATTTATTTTACTTTATTAAAAAATTATTTTTTAATAAAATTTCATTTGCCTCATTTACGTGTTCAATTGTACCCAAATCCATCCAAAAAGTAGAATCGTGATTATATGCCATAATTTTATAATTCGAACAAAATTCTATATAGCAATTTGTTATTGAAAATGCTCCTTCGTATTTGTTCATTAAATTAAAAATATCATAATTAGCAACTTGTATTCCACTAAAAGCAAGTGGACGCAGTTTAGAAATATTTTTTGGTTGTATTTTTATTTCATTAGTTGCCATATTTTTCCAACCACATAAAAAATTATTTTGGTCGAATAAAAAATATCGCGAAGTTTTTCTGTTTCTAACAGCCAAAGTTGCTAATGCTCCAGATTGAATATGAGAATTATATAATGAAAGTAAATTTAAATCGGTTAAAACATCAACATTATACACTAAAAAAGGTTTTTTGTCATTAAAAAAATCAGAAACTTTTTTGAGACCACCACCAGTATCTAGGAGCTTTTCCGACTCATCAGAAATTATTATATCGGCATAAAAATTTTTATTTGAAATTAAAAAATCAATTATTTGTTCAGGGAAATGATGTACATTAATAACAATTTCATTAAATCCATAATTAATTAAATTTTTTATTGCGTATTCGATTAAAGGAATACCATTAATTTGAGCTAAAGCCTTTGGTTTATATAAAGTAAGCGGTTGCAATCGCGTGCCTAATCCAGCGGCAAATATCATTGCTTTTGCTGTTTTTGCCATTATTTTTTCCAGTTTACTTTATTATAATGCTCTAACTCCATATTAATTTTATACTTAGATTTTAAATGTTCGGTAAGTTTTTCGGCACAATATACCGATCGGTGTTGCCCACCTGTACAGCCAAACGCTATTTGAAGGTTAGTAAAATTTCTAAACATGTATTTTTCAACACTCTGTTCAACAATCTTGTACACATTGTTAAGAAATTGCTTTACTTCGTCTTCTTTATCTAAATAATCTATTACCTTTTGATTTTGCCCACTTATTGTTTCATATTCTGCTACTCTACCTGGATTTGGCAATGCTCTACAATCAAAAACAAAACCACCTCCATTACCCGAATTATCAATTGGAAATTTTGTTAAATACGAGAAGCTATATATTTTAACAGTTAATGAATTTTGTGGAAATACTTTATCCGAAAATTTTTTTAAATCTTCAGAAACAGTAAGCTTTTCTAGTAATTTAATTAATGTCGGAATTTTAACATTAAGCTCAATATTATTAAGTAACCACTCTAAATTTTTTAATGCAAAAGGAATACTTTTTAAAAAATGTTCTTTTTTCTCATAAAATCCCCTAAACCCATAAGCTCCCATTGCTTGCATTATCCTAATTAAAACAAAAGCATAATAATAACTTTTAAATTCAGCCTCGTTAAATTTTAATTTTAAACTTAATTTAGTAATATAATAGTTTAATAATTTTTGGCGATAATTATCAGAAATATTAGCTTTTGCATCATATAATAAGGAAGCTACATCATAATATAATGGGCCTTTTCTACCACCTTGATAATCGATATAAAATAAGGTGTTATTATTTAGCATAATGTTTCTTGATTGAAAATCGCGATATAAAAAGTAATTGCTATCGGCTTTTGAAAGATAATTTACAAAAACTTCAAAATCATTTTCCAAATCTTGCTCATCAAAATTAAATTTTGCAAGTTTTAAAAAGTAATATTTAAAATAATTTAAATCCCACATCATCGATTGTTTATCGAAGCTAGCACGAGGATAACAAAATGAATAATCTAACTCTTTACCACCTTTAAACTGAAATTGTATTAAATCGTCGAGTACACGTTTATAAATTTCTAAAATATTTACATCGTAATTTTTCGAGTTTTTATTTTCTTCAATATAAGAGAATAATGTAGTATCGCCTAAATCAGATAAAATATAAATATGATTGTCAATATCGTCAGCAATAATTTTTGGTACATTTAAATTACATTTAATAAAATGTTTAGTAAAATGTATAAAAGCTAAATTTTCTTTTGGGTCTGGATTAAAAGCACCTATAAACGATTCAATACTTGTTTCTAATCTATAATATTTCCTATTCGAACCCGATGGCGGTAACTGCTGAATATTAACCACTTCCAATCCAGTTGTTTTTCGTAACAACAAACACAATTTATTTTCAACACTATGCTTTTCCAAATTTTTTATTTAATAAGGCAAACTTAATAAAATTGAACGAAATTCAAAAAACTTATTTGACAAAACCACTTTATGCTAATTTTCATGTTATTTTTTAAAATTAAGATATAATTTTGAAACTGTTTATGAATAACAAAATTGATAAAATATTAAATAAAATAAATTTAAATTTAGAAGATATATCTTATCTTTTAGATGTTAAAAATTTTGACAGATTAAAGCTTTTCGAAAAATCAAGTTTAACAAAACAAAAATATTTAGGTAATACAGTTTACTTACGCGGATTAATTGAATACTCTAATAAATGCCATAAAAATTGCTATTATTGTGGTATTAGAGCTGGAAACAAAAATGTACACAGATACACATTATCCGATAACGAAGTAATAAAAGCCGCAAAATTTGCATACGAAAATAATTATGGGTCAATTGTTATTCAATCGGGCGAAATAGAAAACACTTATTTTACAGAAAAAATAAATAAACTAATATTTAAAATAAAAAAAATATCAAATAATAAATTAGGCATTACACTTTCATTAGGCGAACAATGTGAAAACACATATAAAGAATGGTTTAAAGCCGGTGCACATCGCTATCTTATAAGAATTGAAACTAGTAATAAAGAATTATATAACAAAATACACCCAAATAATAAAAAGCACGATTTCGATTTTCGAATAAATTGTTTAAACAAATTAAAAAAAATTGGATATCAAGTTGGAACAGGTGTTATGATAGGACTCCCATATCAAACAATTGAAAATTTAGCAAACGATATTCTATTCATGAAAAATACAGATATTGATATGTGTGGTATGGGTCCTTATATTGAACATGAACAAACACCTCTGTATAATTTAAAAAACAGCTTGTTACCGATAAACAAACGATTCGATTATACTTTAAAAATGATTGCTATTTTACGTATTGTTATGAAAGATATAAATATTGCATCAACAACTGCACTTCAAGCAATAGATAAAATTGGAAGAGAAAAAGCAATAAAAATTGGAGCAAATATTATTATGCCAAATATTACACCTGGAAATTATCGCGACAATTATTTATTATACCAGAACAAACCTTGCACTAACGAAGAATCGGAAGATTGCAAATCGTGTATTGAAGCTCGACTTCATTTTGCTGGTGCAAATATAGGTTATGGGGAATGGGGAGACTCATTTCATTTTATAAAAAAAAATAACATAATGCTCAATAAATAATTTACTTTTAAATTATACTCATATTTTATTAAAAAAAACTTCTAACTATTTATATAAATTAATTTCAATATTTCTTTTTAAATTAATTTAAAAACATATTAAAATTAATATGTTAATAAATACTTAATTTTAATATCGTAAGTTGCTGATATAATATTTGTTATAACGATAGATCGATTTATTAAAATAGTTGAAAAAATTTGATATTTATTTATTTTAAAAGATACAATCGGTTGATTTTTAATTTAAAATTGTACAAAATATTTTAAACTGAAAATTAAAATCATGGAAAGCAATTCATTAGACGACTCACTAATATCAGAAAAAGAGGTTAACAAAGAAGATGAGCCTCCAAGTCTTTTAACTAAAAGCCATATAAATAGGCATAAAATAATTAATTCACTTTTACAAACAACTGACAACAATACAACTTTAAATTTCCGAAATGTTTTTTTGCCTGGTGTTACGAATGAAGAATGGAATGATTGGCATTGGCAAATAAAAAATAGTTTTAGATACAGTTCGCAATTAGAAAAATTTTTCAATATAAAACTTAACGAAAATCAGAATTCAAAAAATAAGGATTTGATGCCTTTAAGAATAACGCCTTATTACTCAAGTTTAATTGATTTTTCGAATCCTAACGATCCTCTTTTTAAAAGTGTTGTACCAACAGCAAGCGAATATACAATATTTCCTGGCGAATCGTCAGATCCACTTCACGAAAACAATAGTAGCCCAGTACCAAATTTAGTTCATCGTTATCCCGACCGTGTTTTGTTCCTTGTTACGGGGTTTTGTAGCACATATTGCAGATATTGTACCCGTTCGCACATGGTATCAAAAAAGGACAAATCACATTTTAACCTTAACGATTTTGAACCAGCATTCGATTATATTGAACAACACCACGAAGTTAGAGATGTTCTATTATCTGGTGGCGACCCATTTACATTACCACAAGAAAAATTAGAATTCATTTTAAAACGACTTCGTAACATTAAGCACGTAGAAATAATTCGTATTGGAACTAAAGTTCCTGCCGTTTTACCACAACGTATAACTCAAGAATTTGTTGATATGTTAAAAAAATATCATCCATTGTTTTTGAGCATTCATTTTACTCACCCGAACGAACTTACTCCTGAAGTTGAAAAAGCTACAGCATTGCTTGCAAATGCTGGAATACCATTAGGTAGTCAAACTGTTTTATTAAAAGGCATAAATGATGAAATTGAAACTATGCGAAAATTGATGACAGGATTATTAAAATTTCGCGTTCGTCCATACTATCTATA
>JAVHRJ010000205.1:0-1000 GCA_036171595.1 Bacteroidales bacterium | reverse complement strand
AACGATTATGGAAGTTTACCAAGAAAACAATCCTCTATGCAAAATATTATGAATCACCTGTCAAATTTCATAATGCAATAACTGATTTTTTTCAGACAATCAATCAAAAATATAATGCCGATTTAAAAAGTTTGTTGACTTTAAAATTTCAATTTTTCCAAAATCAAAATGTACTAATTTATCCCGTTTGATGTATACAAAAAGCCCAAACATATTCCAGGCAAAGCAAATCAAAAAGCACAAGAAGAATTTATTGAGAAATATAACCAATTAAAAGAAAATAACTCAGCAGAAGATAGAATATATTTTATGGACGGAGTTCATCCTTTACACAACTCACAACCTGCTTATGGCTGGATAAAGAAAGGTAAAGAGCAAGCGCTTAAAACGAATACAGGTCGTATGAGGGTGAATATTAATGGGTCATACGATATAGAGGAACATAAGGTTATTATTCGTGATAATGAAAGTATAAATTCTCAGTCAACTATAGCGTTATTAGAGCAAATGCTAAAAGAACAACCTTTGGGAATACTTTATATAATATTGGATAATGCAAAATATTATCGTTCTCAAATAGTAAAAGAATTTTTAGGAAAAAATCAAAGAATACAGTTTGTATTTTTGCCACCATACAGTACAAACCTTAACATAGCGATTATGTAGGTTTTTCAAGAAAAAAACAACGTACAATAAGTATTATGAAAAATTTGCAATCTTTAAAGAAAAATGTTTGAATTTCTTTGAAAATATTGATGAGTATAAAATTGAACTGAAAAGTTTAATGACAGAAAATTTTCAACTTATTCAGGCTTGATTTTTTGCAAAACTGTTTTCCTTGAGTATAGTAACATCGTCAGATTTGATTTGGAATTACTTATTAATACAGCACTTTCCATATTATGATTTTTTTATAAAATTACTGAAATAAAAATTTAATGACAATTATTTCAGATAATCATTAAAATAATTCTCAATCTTGTGAAGCAGGTGAATCCTG
>JAVHRJ010000204.1:0-1002 GCA_036171595.1 Bacteroidales bacterium | reverse complement strand
ATCAATCAATTTTATATAAAAATTTTGGAAAATACAATTTACCAAATAATGATGGAATAATAAATGTAATTGCAGGAAATTATAATAACATTAATGGACCCGCTTTTACTTTTTCATCGATTAATGTTTACGATATTAAATTGAATATATCTGCAACATTAAAAATTGAATTCCCCGAAAATTACAATAGTGGAATTTTAATGATTGAAGGTAATTCAATAATTAACGAGCAAAATGTAAATGAAAACAATTTTGTTTTATTTAAAAACTCAGGAACAGAAATTTCATTAACTGCAATAACAAATTGCACATTTTTAGTTTTAAATGGCGAACCAATTAATGAACCAATTGCAACACATGGTCCATTTTTAATGAATACTGACGAAGAAATTCAGCAAGCAATTGACGATTATTATAATGGGAAATTTGGAGCCCTTGAAGATTAAATTTTTTTAATTAAAATAACTCTAAATAATATTCGTATTTTTTTTAATTTTGCTTTATAATTTTAATTATTCAAATAATGAAAAAAGCAGAAATTCATACCGAAAAAGGCATTATGTACGTTGAATTATACGAAAATGATGCACCAAATACTGTTAAAAACTTTTGCGATTTGGCAAATAAAGGTTTTTACAATGGATTAACATTTCACAGGGTAATTCCAAATTTTGTAATACAAGGGGGCTGTCCTATTGGCAACGGTACAGGCGGTCCGGGTTACAAAATTAAATGCGAAACCAGTGGTGGTAACCAATATCACGATCGTGGCGTACTTTCTATGGCTCACGCTGGAAAAGATACTGGTGGCTCTCAATTTTTTGTTTGCCATAGCAGAGAAAATACCGCTCATTTAGATGGACATCATACTTGTTTTGGTAAAGTGTACAAAGGACAAGAAGTAATTGATGCAATTAGACAAGATGATGAGATTGAAAAAATTGTTATAATAGAAGAATAGTTTTATAATAGACCTAACAGGTTTTTGAAACCTGTTAGGTC
>JAVHRJ010000203.1:0-4864 GCA_036171595.1 Bacteroidales bacterium | reverse complement strand
TTCTTTCGGACAAATACCTTTAGAATCGCCATGAGCAGCATGGTTAAACCAATCTTTTTCGTCAATAATCAAGTTAGATTTTACACCAGATGAAGGGTCGGTATGGCAAATTTGAATTTGTTTAATGTTGACTTTAATAGGACATTCACCTAATACATCGCCATGAGCTTGGTGAGAAGGCCAATCGGATTCAGGGATTTCTATTTTTTGTTTTAAAGACGAACTTGGATCAGTGTGACAAATGGTTATTTTTTTAATCTCAATTGGACAATCTCCAACTATGTCACCATGAGCCTGATGTTGAGCCAATTCAGAATTATTTATTTCCATTTTTTGAGTAGTACCATCAATATTATGATGACAAATGGTTATTTTGCTGTTGAGTGGTGTAATAGCACTGCATGTTAATTTAAATTCTTTATTTTCAGTTTTAACGGAGTTTTTTGCAGTTACTTTAAATGTATTTATGCCTGGTTTTAATTCCATTGTAGAATGAAGAACACTTTCTTGGAAATAATAAAAACGGGTAGCTATTTTTTCATTGTTTCTAAAAAAGGCAATGTTTTTATCATCGGTTACATTTTCAATTTTCACCTCGATACTTACCGTACAATTTGGAGCAATAAATAATGTTTTGGTAGGATTTATTAACGTAATTACAGGTGGCTTTTGTACGGGATTATCAACAGGTATTGGAGTCGGTATTGGAGTTGGAGTTGGTACAGGATTGTTTGGTACAGGTGTTATTGGATTAGGACCTGGAGTAGGGTTTAATATCGGTTTAGGTTGTGGAAGTGGAATAGGTTGAGTTGGTTTTGGTGTTGGAGCAACCGGTTTTGGATTACTCGTGTAAGTTGGTTCATTGTAATAGGTATTGTTTTTATAAACATAAAAAATAAAACCAATTGACGTGTAATGGTAAATATCTTTAATAAAAGCAGGGTCTTGAGTGGGTTGATATACTTGTCCATCAAAATAGTCGGTTTGTGGTAACGAAATTTTATGTTCTAGTGCTATAGTTAAAAATGGAGCAATTCGGTAGCCCAAACCTAAACCAATAGTTGGGGTTAATACAAAAGTTTTTGCATCGGAATTAGCTAATCTGGTTTCATAATTTAAATCTCTTAAATCGTTTAGTTGGTTTATTATGTTATTTTTATCTGTAATACTAATTGAAGAATAGTCATATAGAACTCCCAAAGCATCAAACTGATTGGTTTCTGAAATAAAATCTGTTCCACCAATTCCAGCAAAAAGGTAAAACAATACATTATGTTGAATGTACAATTTGTTAAACTTGAGCATTGCCTCAAGAGATAACTCGTTTAATCGAGATTTATTATTTAAAAAAAGTGGAAGATTGTTATAATCATTTAACGGAATATCAACGCCATTAATTGCATTGTTGCTTATTGTTCCGTTATGAATTGAATAATCAGTACCATACGTAGTACCATGTAAGTATCGAGCTCTTAATGAAAATCCAAATAAACTATAACTGTTTTGAATTACAGCATATTCTAATGTACACCCTAACCCTAATCCAAATAAGTCGTTTGAAATATCGGCAGTTTGGTAAGTGCCACCAATATTTAATCCCCATTTTAACCTACCATATTCGTATGTACTTTGCTGTGAAAAAGAAATAGTTGCTAAAAAGATGGTCAGTACTAGGAGTAAAAATTTCTTCATGGGGTAATTTTTAAAATAGCCAATAACAAAAAAAGCACCAAGTTTATTCTTGGTGCTTAAAATTAATTTTTTTATTTTAATTATAGGTAAGTCTGAAGATTGTTTGTTCTAGATAATCTTCTCATTCTACGCAAACCTCGCTCTTTAATTTGTCTTATTCTTTCTCTGGTTAAACCAAAATGACTTCCTATTTCTTCTAAAGTCATTTCTTTTCGTCCGCTTAATCCATAAAATAAACGAATTACTTCAGCTTCCATACCTTTTAAATAAGATAAAGTTCGTTCTATATCTGTTGAAAGTGATTCGTGAATTAATGTATCGTTAGGAGCGGGAATTCCTTCGCCTTCAATAACACTAATTAAACTATTGTTGTCTTCATCATTAGCCATTGGGGCATCTAAAGAAGCTTGTTTTTTTGACATTTTTCTAGAGTTTTGAACTTTCTCTATATCCATATCCAAAATATCAGCCAATTCTTCATCGGTAGGTTCTCGCTCCATGGTTTGTTCAAAATCGCTAGACGCTTTGTTTATTTTCTGTATTTCACCCAATCTATTATGTGGTAAACGAATAGTTCTTGAGTTGTCAGCAGCGGCTTTTAATATGCTTTGTCTAATCCACCAAACTGCATAAGAAATAAATTTAAAACCTTTCGTATGATCGTATCTTTTTGCGGCTTCAATCAAACCTAGATTACCTTCGTTAATTAAATCTTCAAGTGTTAATCCTGTGTTTTGATATTGTTTGGCCACACTAATCACAAATCTTAAGTTTGCTCTAACCAATCTATTAAGGGCAGCGTCGTCTCCATCTTTTATTTTTTGCGCCAAGCTTACTTCTTCATCAGCAGTAATCATAGGCTCACGAGAAACTTCTTGAAGATATTTCTCCAAAGATTTACTTTCTCGCTTGGTAATTTGTTGTGTAATTTTTAACTGTCTCATTCTTGTAGTTTAACTGTTTTCAATAAATTGTTAGCAAAAATTGTACTAGGTTTCAAAATTATTTATTTGTTATTATAATATCTTCCAATAACGTAATTAGTGAAGAAAATGTTGCTTTTATTAACAAATTTTAACGTAACAACATGATAAGTTATTGACAGTATGTCATAAAACATAAAAAAATTATTTTATTTTCATTATAACAATCTTCTCTTCAGTAAAGTCAATATGCCATTTGTCATCAAATACTTCAGGTATATACCTATAATATAAGTTTAATCGAACGTTTTTATTTTTACTTTTTTCTTTTTCGCTTTGTTCTCCAGTAAATTCGTACGAATTTACATTGGGGTGTTCGGTTTTATATAAACGCACAACTTCAACAATAGTTGCCATTACTTCATAAACTTCACCTTTATTTGTAACGCTATACTCCTCACCTTCATATTCATCATTTGTAACTCCAAAAACTATTGTTGCACTGAGAATATTATCTTGTTTTCTTCCAAATCTAACTTCGTATTGAACTCCACTATCCGTAGTGAAGGAATAAATGGTACCACTTTTAATGGCAGGAGTAATAATTTTATATGGATGAATGTCTGACATTTTTCAAATGCGAAGGTTTAAATTTTTTATGAATTAAAAAAATATATTTGGCGTGAAATATGATTTATTACTTTTGTGGTCAAAATTAAGTATAAATGGCAAAGTTTGGAAAATGGCTTGGAGGTGGTTTAGGTTGGGCATTTGGAGGTCCAATAGGTGCAATATTAGGGTTTGCAGTTGGTTCTGCGATTGATTCTGTTGTAAGTGTTGATGGAGAAGTGGTGTATCAACAGCAACCAGGTAGAAGAAGTGCAAATGATTTTAGTCTAGGATTGTTAGTGTTAATAGCTGCAGTGATGAAAGCTGATGGAAAAGTTCTTAAATCTGAACTTGACTTTGTTAAACAGTTTTTTTTAAAGCAATTTGGTTCAGTTCATACTCAAGAATTGCTGTTGACATTAAGAGATATTCTTCAAAAAGATATTCCTGTTCAAGATGTTTGTTTACAAATAAAAACTTATACGCTTTATCCAGCGCGATTACAATTAATGCATTTACTTTTTGGGGTAGCATTTGTTGATGGGAACATTGACCCACAGGAGTTAAAGGTTATTCAGCAAATTGCATCGTATTTAGGTATAAAACCTAGCGATTTTGCTTCAATTAAAGCCATGTTTTTTAAAGAAGTTGATGGAGATTATAAAATTCTAGAAATAGACAAAAATGTGTCGGACGAAGAAATTAAGAAAGCGTATAGAAGAATGGCAATAAAATATCATCCAGATAAAGTAAGTCATTTAGGGGAGGAATTTCAACATTCGGCAAAAGAAAAATTCCAAAAAGTTCAAGAAGCTTACGAAAATATCAAAAAACAGCGTGGGATAAGCTGAAACGAATTAATCATTTTTTCTTTTTGATTCAGCTTTCTTTTGTTCTTTATAGAATAATAATGAGTCTGAAAGCGGTTGTTTTAAATCAAATAAACACAATTTAAATAAATTGTAGTCGTATTTTACCTTAACAGTTTTCTGTTGCGAGTTATCTTGTCCATCATTGGTTTTGGCAAAACCATTTACACTCAATAATGCTAATAGTAATGTTAAAATAATAACTTGTGCTTTCATAGTAAATGAATTAAACAGTTTTACAAAAAAATCAAATATTTGAATTTAAAACGTATTATTAACAGAAATTAACATTAGGCTGACAAAATTACAATGGTACAGTAATAGCTAATTCTAACGTTGTGGAGAAAGAGGAAAAGATTAAATTAATTAATGCCATATTTATTCCAGTTATGTTTGTAACATTGCTTGGATTAGTGCATTTAATTCAATTTGTTTTTAATTTAAACTTTAACAAATTTGGGATATACCCAAAGGAACTAACTGGATTGCTTGGTATTATTACTTCCGTTTTTATTCATGGAAACGTAAATCACTTATTTAATAATTCAATTCCACTTTTAATTCTGGGGTCAGCAATATTTTATTTTTATAAACCCATAGCCCTTAAAGTCATTTTATTAATTGTTTTTATGGGTGGTTTTTGGACGTGGTTAATGGCTAGAGAGTCCTATCATATTGGGGCAAGTGGACTAATTTATGGATTATTTTCTTTTCTGTTAATTAGTGGTTTTATTCGAATGAATAAACAATTAATAGCATTATCTTTTTTTG
>JAVHRJ010000202.1:0-1005 GCA_036171595.1 Bacteroidales bacterium | reverse complement strand
TTTCAAAATCATCTACAAATCCAACATCTCCTTTTGGCGACCATGCGTAAAATTTAATTATAGCATCGTCGGGTAAATTTTCGGGTATTTTAATTTCGCCTTTTACAAGTGTCCACTCATTAATTGTTTTAATTTGTTCTGAAATATTAATACCAACCCATTGTAATTGACTGTTTTTTTTATCTGACCAAATCGAAGCTACCAAAGAAATTCCATTTTTAATATTTTCTACTTTAACCCAGGCACTAAAAGAAGCTTTAGTGAGTTTATTTTTACTAATATCTTTTATTGAATATACGAATCCGAAACTATAAAAATTTAAAGAATCAATTTTTGAACAGGAATTACCCGAATGAGATGGAACAAAAACTATGGTATTTGTTCCATTTACCCATCCATAAGAGCCATCAACTGAACTACTAAAAGTTGTTTTGTTGTCATCAGAACACGACGTAACAAATATAATAACAATAAACAAAAACATGTATGATTTCATCATAAAAAATTTTGCAAAAATAATTATTTTATTTTTTAATTTTTCAAAAGAAACTTAAAAAGGTAAATAATTAATCATATTTATTTATAATATATTATTTTTGTGGCTTTATAAATTTAAATGGTATTTAGCAGTAGTATATTTTTATTATATTTTCTTCCACTTGCGCTTATTACTTATTATTTAATTAATCCTAAATATAAGAATATAACAATTGTTTTATTTAGTTTATTTTTCTATGCCTGGGGTGCACCAAGATATGTGTTTGTTGTATTATTTGCAATGTTGGCTGATTTCTTTTTTGCAAAAAAAATCCATAAGTCAGAGGGAATAAGGAAAAAAATAATTCTATCAATTGCTATTAGTCTTAATATTGGATTTCTCCTATATTTTAAATATGCAAATTTCTTTGTTGATAATGTAAATGAATCTTTAACTTTATTGGGTTTTAAACCATTTGAATTTACAAGGGTTGCATTACCAATTGGC
Source organism: Bacteroidales bacterium (assembly GCA_036171595.1). Lineage (GTDB taxonomy): Bacteria > Bacteroidota > Bacteroidia > Bacteroidales > GWA2-32-17 > GWA2-32-17. The sequence goes on along the minus strand of JAVHRJ010000202.1, from coordinate 20 downwards.
ATCTCGTTTTTTACTTTTCA
>JAVHRJ010000201.1:0-1008 GCA_036171595.1 Bacteroidales bacterium | reverse complement strand
CCGTTTCCTTCGCAATATTTAAACGAATCGCAGTCGGCACATATTCCTGTTTTTGTCCAGCTTCTATCGCGGTATTTTTGATAACGGTTATTCCAAACATCAACAAAATCGTCATTGTAAATATTTCCCTGAATAAAATTATCCCGTAAACTCGGGCAAGCCGAAATAGAACCATCAATTAACACTGAAGCAGTATTTATTCCTGCACTGCAAATAAAAAAATTATCACGTACATCGCCTTCATATTCGCCCAAAAAACCCTCACAACCATAATTTAACTTTATTTTATTTTCGGTTCGTGTTTGCTTAATAAAATCGAAAAGCTCTTTAAACTGTTTTGCCGATAATTGAAGTTGCTCTTTATTTTTTGCTCTGCCGGTTGGAAAAATTGTAAATATTCGCCATTCTTTTATTCCTATTGAAATTAAAAGCTCTTTAAATTTATTTAACTCCTCATAGTTTTTTTTATTGACACATGTTACAACATCATACTTTAAATTCTGAGTATTTGCTAATAATTTTGCGGCTTCAAATGCATATTTAAAACTTTTATTGTTATTTCTTAACCAGTTATGCGATTCTTCGAAACCATCTAAACTTACGGTAATAGATGACAAACCAGAATCTATTAAAGATTTAAATCGTTCTTTTGTTAGTAACAAACCATTTGTTACCAATCCCCACGGGTATCCTCTTTTATATAATTCCATTCCGCATTTTTCAATATCTTTTCTAACTAATGGCTCACCACCAGTTATTACTATCATTGTTTTATTTGGATTTACGGTTGGAGTAAGCTTATCAATTACACCAATAAAATCTTCAATTGGCATATCTTTTACTTCAGAAATTTTGGTACAATCGCTGCCACAATGCAAACAATTCAAATTACATTTTAATGTACATTCCCAAAACAAATAATTTAATACGTGAAGTTTTGCTTGATTATGTTTGTATTTTCTAAAAAGCTCTAAAGCAATTTTCTTTTTAATACCAAGTTTCATTTAG
>JAVHRJ010000200.1:0-1008 GCA_036171595.1 Bacteroidales bacterium | reverse complement strand
TAATCTCGTCAATCTTTTTGAAATCGGGATGTTGTATTGCTTGGTGCTAACGGTCGGGTGTTGGAAGCGTGCCATTTACCTTAGACCTATTGCGATGGCGAAGCCTAGCATATCAATATAAATGGCATGATTCTAACACCTTGTTGGCACCTGGTGGTTTATTCAACTTGATTTAGTTTTAATTTCATCTTTAATCAATCTCAAATGTTCTGCTGCATCATACTTCTCTCTTTGTTCACCCGTCTCAATATGTCTGCTTACCATATTCTTACATCTAATACACTGGCCATTTAATCTTATGTCATTCAATGAATTCAAATATGCTTTGTAATTTATCATTGTAGTAATTGAATCTTTACAATGTGAACAGAAACAGTTGTTCAATAACTCTTGAAAATGTATAATGTCATTTTGCATTATAAATTGAATGTCATCATAATCTATTTCTATTTCTTTCTTGTCATTTTTTCTCATTGTAATTTAGTGTTAAATTCGTCTATTTGATTTTTAACCCAACTAATCATTTGTATTCTTTTAAAATCAAACCAAAGCTCACGTATTTCAGGGTTATAATCTATTTCATAATTGAAATTTTTAAAAGGTTTCGGACGACTTAATGCGTAATTAAATTTTTGTCTAATTTTATAATCGTCCAATTGCTCTATAAAATCCTCCATTAAAATGAATGAGTCTCTAGATTCCATAAAATTTATTTCTAAATAATCATCGTAATTATTCTCAAGTTCATTTATTTCTTTTTCCCAATTTTCTAATTCTATTCCAATATTTCTAAACTCATCAGGATATGATATTATTTCTCCATTTTTAATATTTACAAAACATTTGAAACCACAATCTAAATTGTCTGCAATTTCTATTATTTTTTCTTCAATTAAATTTATCATTTTATTGTCAGTGTATTTTTATTTTCAGAGGTTCTTCCCACTTGGTGCCAACGGGTTGCGAGTTGGTTACGTGCTGCTTAACCATTTATCATTGCGCATGGGC
>JAVHRJ010000199.1:0-4894 GCA_036171595.1 Bacteroidales bacterium | reverse complement strand
TTTTTCGTAAAAACGAAAAAACTAAAATTTACAGTCTCGAAAACAAAGAAAATTATCATAATGTTATTGATTATGTTGTACCAGAACAAAATATTATTGATAAATGTTACGAAATGGCAGTTAAATGCTGGCAAGTTCTTGATTGTAGAGACGGAGGAAGAATTGATTTAAGAATGGATAAATTAGGAAAATTAAACTTTATTGAAGTAAATCCCTTAGCTGGCCTTAATCCTATACACTCCGACTTGCCAATACTTTCACGTTTTGCTGGAATAAGTTATCAGCAATTAATTGAAATGATAATGAAATCGGCAATAAAAAGATTAAAAAAATGAATAAAATAAAAAAAATTGCAATAGTTTACAACGAAGTTCAACAAAATGCAGGTCCCGACGAACTTGATATTCTCGATCAAGTTAAACTTGCAGAAGATTCTTTGCACGAATTGGGTTACAAAACCTGTAAAATTACAGTAAACTTAGATTTAACTCAATTAAAAAAATCTTTGCTCGAAGAAAAACCCGACTTAATTTTTAATTTAGTTGAAAGTATTAATAATAATGGAGAATTATTATACTTTGCTCCCGCTCTTTATAATAATTTAAGAATTCCATATACTGGTGTAAATACAGAAGGATTATTTATAACAACAAACAAACCACTTTCAAAAATATGGATGCGAAAATCTAACATTCCAACTGCCGATTGGTTTGAACTATACGAAAGCGAAAAACTAGATAAAAATAAAACTTATCTCGTAAAACCTAAACTTGAAGATGGATCACTAGGTTTCGACGATGATTTAGTTTTTAAAGGTTCAGATGTTAATAAATTTGAGAAAATTAAAAATCTTAGTCCATTTCACTTTTTTATTGAAGAATATATAGAAGGAAGAGAATTTAATATTTCAATGCTTGGAGGTAATAAAGGTCCAGAAGTATTACCAATACCAGAAATGAACTTTCATAATTACCCCGAAGGTAAGCCAAAAATAATGGGATTTAGAGCAAAATGGGAAGAAAATAGTTTCGAATATGATAATACCTCACGTAGTTTTATTGATGAAAATAAAGAAATAGAATTAGTAACAAAGCTCAAAAGTATTTGCTTTAATTGTTGGAATTCGTTTAATTTATCGGGATTTATAAGAGTTGATTTCAGAATTGACAAACAAGGTAATCCATTTGTATTAGAAATTAATGCTAACCCATGCATTACTCCAGGTAGTGGGTTTTATAGCGCTTGCGAAAAAGCAAATTATTCTTTCTCATACGCTATTGAACGATTAATTGAAGATTCACTAAAAAATTTAAAATAGTATGTTAATAACATATCGCAACGAATTAAAAAATAGCGATTTATCTGTAATAAAAGATATTATAGAATCAACCGGATTTTTTTACGACTACGAAATACCAGTTGCAGTAGAACTTGCAAACGAAGCTTTAATTAATGGACAAGAAAAATCGGAATATTTTTTCCAATTTTTAGAAGTTGATGGTAAAACTATTTCGTATACTTGCTACGGACCGACTTCGTGTGCAGTAGGAACATACGATTTATATTGGATAGTAACTCACAACGATTTTCGAGGAAAAGGTATAGGCAAACTTATTTTAAACAAAACACACGAAGAAATAAAAAAAAGAAATGGTAGAATGGTTATTGCAGAAACTTCAGGTACCGAAAAATATATACCAACTCGTATTTTTTATGAAAAAAATGGATATAAAGCTGAAGCTATAATTAAAGATTTTTACCAGCCAGGCGATGATAAATATATGTTCATATTTAGACTTTAGAAATCATTTTTAAATACATTTCACCTTTTTTTATTTTTATAATCTCACAACTCCATTTTTCGCCTAGCGAATAGTCTTTACTATTTTGATTAATGACAATAATCGCCTTCTTTGTTTTTTCGTTTATTGTTTTAACAACTAAGTATTTATCTTTAGATTTATGTGTTAACCTTTCTTCAGTTTCTAATAATGTAAAAACATCAATATCGCCTATTGAATATATTGGACATTCTGGTTCTAAAAACACTTTTCCATTGCAATTTATTCTATCAATTTTACATTTTATTTTATCGTTAATTTTAAAATTATATTCACTATAAAACTTTGTAGGCATTAAATATTTTTTATCAAATTCCGAATTTAATACATAATAATTTGTACCAGCTAAATCGAATATTTTATCAATTATAAAATAATAAAAGTTGCCTTCCTCAATTTCCATTTATTAAATTTTTACCACAAAATTAATCTTTAAACTTAATTATTATTTTATATCATTACTTTTGAAAAAAAATATTTTATATGAAATCATTTTACATCTTATTTATAGCTATTTTATTTGCAACTAATTTATTTTCACAAAACCAAAAACTTATTACTTTTTTCGAGAAATCAAATTATTTAGAAACCCCACGATACGACTCAACCATATGGTTTTGCAAACAACTTGCAGAACATTCAACTATAATACATTACACAACCTTTGGTGAAAGTCCAGAAGGCAGAGACTTACCATTATTAATAGCCGATAAAGATAATTTAACTAACCCAGAAGAAATAAAAAAAACAGGACGTTCAATATTATTTATTCAAGCTTGCATTCACGCTGGTGAACCCGATGGCAAAGATGCGGGGTTAATGCTTTTTAGAGATTTTATATCAAACAAAGAAATTATAAAACTTTTAAATAATGTTAGTGTAATATTTATTCCTATTTTTAATGTAGATGGACATGAACGTTTTGGTGCATATAATAGAATAAATCAAAATGGGCCAAAAGAAATGGGTTGGCGAACAAATGCCAATAATTTAAATTTAAATCGCGATTACATTAAAGCCGAAACCCCTGAAACTAAAGCTTGGCTTAAACTATTTAATACATGGAATCCGAATTTTTTTATTGATTGCCATGTAACCGATGGTGCCGATTATATTTATCCGTTAACATACGGTATTGAAATAAATGGTAATATGGATTCTAATTTAACAAAGTGGCAAAAAAATATTTATTTGCCATTTGTTACAAGTTCTATGGAAAAAGACAATTATCCAATTTTTCCTTATGTTAGTTTTAGAGAATGGCATGACATTGAAAGCGGTTTAGAAAGTTGGGTTACACCTCCTTTTCTTTCGCAAGGATATACAGCACTTGTAAATTGCCCTGGATTATTAATAGAATCTCACATGCTTAAAGATTATAAAACAAGAGTTAATGCAACATATAAAATGATTGTACACACTTTAGAGGTTTTAAATAATTCGGGCAAAGATTTAATAAAATTACAACAAATTGCAAATAATAATTCTACATCAAAAGCTTTCAGGCAGTTGCCTCTCCCACTTTCGTTTGAGTATACAAAAGATAGTATTTTAATAGATTTTAAAGGGATGGAATATACTTCTGAAAAAAGTGATTTATCGGGTGGAATATGGTTTAAATTTGGAAAAAAAATTAAAAATTACAAACTTCCTTATTTTAATAATTTAAAACCTACATCGTTTGCAAACATACCCGAATATTACATTATTCCTAGACAGTTTTCTTTTATTGAAGAAATTTTGAAATACCATAACATTATGTACTTTAAATTAAAAAATGATACAACTTTAAATGTTTCGACATATAAGTTTAATAACGTAACATTTAGTTCTACACCAAATGAAGGGCATCAAAAAATTCAATCATTTAAAATGGATACTATAAACAGGGTTGTTCAATATTTACATGGTTCTATAATTATTCCTACAAATCAAAATAAAATAAAAATAATTGCACATATTTTAGAACCTCAATCAACTGCATCGCTTTTGCAATTTGGTTATTTTAATTCGATATTTGAGCAAAAAGAATATGGCGAATCGTACGTATTAGAACCACTAGCACGCGAAATGCTAAAAGACTCAAAAATAAAAGAAGAGTTTGAAAATGAATTAAAAATAAATTCTAATTTAAAAAATGACCCATATAATATTTTAAACTGGTTTTACATTCGCTCTAAATATGCAGACCATCAGGAAAATATATATCCAATTGGAAAATTATTTCATGGCAATATTAGCAAATAATTAGTAATCAGTACAATACTTAATTAACCTTTCACAAAACAGCCATATTGTCGCCTTGTTTTAATATTTATGACACGATGTCATTATTTTGCACGTTATTATTGTCATTTTGTTAAATAATTCTATTCGGAACAGAATTTGAAAATCCTAAAGCGTAAAATTAATTATTAACTAAAAAATAGGAGGACAAAATTATGTTACCAATCTTAAAAAATTCAAATTTAGTTGACAACTTTTTTGGCAACGATTTATTCGACAACATTTTTAACAGTAATTTTTCTGCTGTAAATGTAAACTTACCTGCGGTTAATATTATTGAAAGTAAAGAAAACTTCAGAATAGAAATTGCAGCACCTGGGCTAAATAAGGAAGATTATAAAATTGATCTTCACAACGATTTATTAACAATTAGCAGCGAAAAGAAATCGGAGAATGAAGAAAAAAACGAAAAGTATATGCGTAAAGAATTTAACTACGCAAGTTTTAAACGCTCTTTTATTATTCCCGATTCTGCTAATGTTGATTCTATAAACGCTTCGTACAAAAATGGAATTCTTAATGTTACTATTCCCAAAAAAGAAGAAGCAAAAGAAAAAGCTCCTCGCCAAATAAGTATTAACTAAGTTATTAAACAAAATAAAAAAGCCACAAATTTAATTCTGTGGCTTTTTTATTTTTAATTTGTTATAAGTTTTTGAATTTTTTTTATGTACTCATCTTTATACAAATGCATTCCACAAATATGACAACCTTTAATTTTCCAAAATTCCTTAGGTTCTGCTGCTTTGTTATAAAGTTCGACGCCC
>JAVHRJ010000198.1:0-1010 GCA_036171595.1 Bacteroidales bacterium | reverse complement strand
ATGATTGTTCCTCCATCTACGTGAATGCCTGCAACAGTTTTATCATCCAATATCATTATTTCAGTTGGTTCACGAAGAATTCCATCAAAGGATTGAATACTTCCTATCACTTCCCAATCTTTTTCCCGTGCTGCTCTTTTTACTATTGCTCTAATTACGGCATTCAATCCTGGGCAATCTCCACCACCTGTGGCTACTAATACTCTTTTCATTCTATATTTTTTAATTAATTATATTTTTAAACGCTAAATTCGATGGTAAATGTATTAAAAAATAAAGTTCATAAAAATGATTTATATCAGGTCACAAGCATTAAAATTGTTAAATTTATATTTTTTACGAATTTGACTTAGAAATCAGAACAAATAACTATACTGGTTATAAATTTAGAAACTCTTTTGGCAGAAATTCCAGCTGCATGAAACAAAACGTTATTAAAACAAGCGGATTGCTGTGCGAATGTCTCCGACTTCGCACCCGTTCCAATAGGCAACAAGTACGATGCAACAAGTTGATAAAATTGTAACAGCCTATATCATTTAGCACGAAGTCGGGAGACTTCGTAAAGCATTCTAAAAACGACGATGTTTGCTATAAATAAGACTTCGAAGAGCGGATTTACTAAAAATAGAAAAAGCAGATATTCCTATTGTTGATGTTTTAAATTTGAATAATTTTACACGATATAACGAATATTGAGTTTTACAAAGTAGGAACAACATATAATAAGGGTGCGAAGTCGGAGACATTCGCACAGCATCCTAGAAACGACGATGTTTGCTATAAATAACACTTCGGAGAGCGGGATTTGGGGCAATAAAACCATAATAAAATAAATTATGAAATTTTTAGATTATATTTTTTATAGAGTTTATAGATTCCAACTTTTGGTTGGAAATTATTTAACACCAGTCTATTCATCATTAATTGGATTAACTTGCATTATAATGTTTAATTTATTTAGCATACTTTTTATTTTTTCTTTTTATACAAATTATTTTATACCAATT
>JAVHRJ010000197.1:0-1011 GCA_036171595.1 Bacteroidales bacterium | reverse complement strand
TTTTATTTTTTAATCAACAGTCAATTGTTAATTTTGCGTAACATCAGTTATTAACAAATAACCTAAAGGTAAAAAATGAACTATTTCAAAATAATTATATTGCTACTTATAATCTTGGTTTCTTGTAAAAAGAAAGAAGACCAATTAGTTAAAAATTATTACTCATGTGGGGTTATTAATACGGAAGTAATCAGTTATACATCTACAAAAGCAGTTGTTAAGGTACGGTTTTTTATTTTAGATAAATCAAATAATGATGGACTTATCAGACAAAATATCTTAAATAAAATCATGCCGCATGATTCAGATTATACCGGCACATATATACTTGACAGTCTTAAAATAATTACTACTCCAAATAAAGGAAATTACTCTGCAGCTGTTCTAATTAGTGATGGATTTGATGATAAAATGAATATGGGAGATTATTTTTTTGCGATGGAACCAACTGTCCGCAAATTTTTACATACTTCCGTTCCCGACAATGAAGTTATGTTAGCTAAAATAGGAAATAAAGCAAAACCTTTAGAAATTATCAACTCCGGTTTTACAAGAAACGCCAATGAATTGGACTTGTCTCTTGCCGAGGTTTGTAAAAAGGGGGATTATATAACTTCAGATTCTCTTCCACTTCTTGAATCAATAGATTCTATAATAAATTATTTGAATGTTAAGTCAACATACTCTAACAAAAATTTAATTATACTTTGCTCAAGGCGTAAATATTTTTTGCAAAAAATGAATTTTGACTCAATTATCAATAAAGCCAAACAAAGTAATATTACGGTTCACATGTTAGAGTTAGTGCCGGAATATACATGGACTAATTTTTCGTTACAAAAATTTCTTTTTAAACTAAATACATATACTAATGGCGTTTATTATGCAGCTGATATGTATGCTGGATATAGTTACAATGATGGAGAATTGCCAATGAGCATGCTTCAAGTATCTGGGAAATTAAATGAAATGATTAAAGGAAATTATGAATGTTTCGAAGCTGTTTGGACT
>JAVHRJ010000196.1:0-1013 GCA_036171595.1 Bacteroidales bacterium | reverse complement strand
TTGAGATACCCTTAATACTCATTCTTTGCAATTTTAATGTTATTGCTAATGTTGCCAATCGTCATGCTGAACTTGTTTCAGCATCTACACTTAACTGCCTTGCTCAGTTTACCCGTCATGCTGAACTTAATGAGAAAAATCCCAAGTTCCAAATACCAAATCCCAAGAGGGCTTGTGTGCAGGGCTTGGGTTTTGGAGCTTGGAATTTGAAACTTGGAGCTTTATTTTCAGCATCTCATAATAACAATAAAATGCAGATTCCGAAATATCCTGAGCTTGACGAAGGACGGAATGACGACAAACAAGTTCTGAACGACATAAATAAATTGGATAGTATTATTCCGGTTATAAACACTTACATTGAAAATGAACAATATGAAAAAGCAATTATATACCTTAAACAGATTATTTCAAATGAAGATGTTATTCGGAGTGTACATTTAAGGGATTTTGATTATTCATTAGTTCTTCTTACAAGAAAGATTATTGAATATAAAAAAGGATATTTTCTAATTAATGAAATTAAACCTTTAATTAATAAATTAGAAAATATTAAGAATTTAAAATGGAATTCTAAAGCTTATAACTATTTTTGTATAGGTCTTATTTATAGATATATTGAAGACTATAATGAAAGTGTTAAGTGTTTAATTCGTTCAAATAATGAGTTTGAAAACTTAAAGAATGAAGAATATCTTACTTATATAGCAAATACATTATCGTTAATATATACAAAATTAAACGATTATGCAAAATCTGAACTGTTTATAAATAAAACATTTTTCCATTTAAATAATTCGAAACAGATTTCAAATAACAATAAATTCAATATTTGGTATTCATCTTCCATTAATGCTTTTAAAAGTAAAAATTATAATACGGCTATTGAAAGGTTAGATTCTGCTTCTAATTATATCAATTTTATTACTAATGACTTAAAAGCAGATTTATATGATAGTTATGGTCTTACCTACAAAAGACTTGAGCAATATATTAAAGCTGAAGAATGTTTT
>JAVHRJ010000195.1:17621-21484 GCA_036171595.1 Bacteroidales bacterium | reverse complement strand
TTTGTTATTCCTGTCAAGTTGCCCATAACAGCCTGCTAAATTTTAACCGTGTGTTAGCTTTTAGTGCGTTTTTTTATATGTCAAAAATGATAGAAATATTTTCTTTCACTTTTTCGCTCAAGTCAACCGGAAGTTCACCAACTTTTTTAATTAGTCTTCGATTGTCGATAGCTCGAATTTGATCAATCATAATATCGCAATCTTCTTTAACTTTTGCTTGTCCTTTCTTTAAATGAACCCTTAAAACTTCACTTTTGGGTTGCACGTTAGTTGTAATTGGGCAAATTAAAGTCGAAGGATGAGTTTTATTTAGCAAGTCAGTCTGAACTAATAAAATGGGTCGAACTTTTCCAGTTTCTGTGCCGTGTCTTGGGTCAAGATTAGCAACCCAAATTTCGAATTGCTTAATTGTCATATTCGTCTATGTTTTCAAATTCGGTTAGAATTTTCATAGATTCTTCTTGAACAAGCTTAGATTCAAATTCGAGTTTTTTCGATAATATTCTTTTTCTCTGAAGTCGGTTATAAAAAAGCAAGGCTTCGTTAATATAACGATTTCTTGGCTTTTTAAGTCTATGGACAACTTGTTCAGTTTCAGTGAATATTGAGTCGTCCAGTTTTAAAGAAAGTGTTTTCATTTGTCAAAAAATTGGTATATCACAAAGGTATATACTATTTGTAAATTTTCCAAATGTTTCGGTGTTTTTCTTTTTTACGCATTAAAGCTCAAATGGAATATCAAACTCATTACAAATCTTCTGGAATTTGAAAAATTCACAATCCAAAGTGTATGGAAAGAAATAATTAGGAAACAAAGAATATAAAATCTCTGAGAATAGCGAAATATCGGATGTCCAAGAATGAAAATCATCTTTGTCTACAATTTTAAATTCATTGATAATTACCCCTTCATTAATCCATTTATTATAATATTCGTGGGCTTTATCAATCGAAAACTCTTTGGTTTTGTAATAATCCTTAAGAATCTTAAACCAATTTACCTTTGAATCAATGATATATTTATCAAAACTTATTTCTCTTAATTTATCAATCGAAGATTTTTCAGTATCAGCAGCGAATTTATCATTAGGAAAGTCGCCAAATATAGACCATTCATCAATCTGTTTACGGCCTTGTTCAGAGTTTTTGTATAAATCCCAAATATAATTGTTAAATCTCACTGTTTATCGCTGTTTTAATGGTGGCTAACACATGTTTAACTGCAATTAGTATCATTTTTTTGTTATTTGATTTCTGTTAGTATATTATTTTCAAGTTTTAATTTTGCATTTGATTTTATTGAAGGGCAACATGTTGGATCGTTTGGTCCAAAATTTAATATTTCAAGTAATATTGTGCAATTTGTTATAGATTTTAATATTGCATCAGGTTTTTCTTGATAATCTGTCAAAAATTTTAAGGAATTGCCAGTGTTTAGAAATACTACAATTCCATTACCAGTAATAGCATTACCTATATTTAGTCCTAACACATATCTAACAACTGCGTCATTTTTTTTGTCGTTGTTTAAATCACCAATTTTTACTTGACTAGTTTGGAAAACTTTATCTTCGTTATTTGTTATGTTGTTATTTTTAAAGTAGTCCATTAATGCGTTATTAGCAGTTTTTTCATTAACAGTAAAAGTTTGAGATTTTGAGTATAAGCTTATTAAAGATAAAAAAATAACCGTTAAAGTAAATAAATTTGTTGATTTCATTTTTTTATTTTTATCAAATATACAATTTAATTTTGTTTGTTAATTCTTATTTTACAATCACCATTTCATCAACTAAATTTTTAGCTCCGGCAAACTTATCCATAATAAAGAGCACATAACGAATATCGAGTGTAATGTTACGGCATTGGTCGGGGTCGTACATAATGTCGCTCATAGTACCTTCCCAATCGCGGTCAAAATTTATTCCTATAAGTTCGCCATTGCCATTAATTACTGGGCTTCCGCTGTTTCCTCCTGTTGTGTGATTTGTTCCAGTAAAGCAAACATTCATTACGCCGTTTTGGGCATAAATTCCGTAATCTTTATTTTTATACAGTTCTCTTAATTTTGTTGGTACATCGTAATCGTAAATTGTAGAGTCATCTTTTTCTATAATGCCATCAAGGGTTGTAAACCAATTGTATGTAACTCCATCGCGAGGTGAATAGTCGTTAACTTTTCCGTATGTTACGCGCAAAGTTAAATTTGCATCGGGGTAAAATATTTTATCAGATTGATATTCCATTTGAGCTTTCATGTATATTCTGTTTAAACTATCAATTTGATTGTTATATGTGGTAACATAAGGTAAAATTTTTTCATTATATATGTCTGCAATGCTATACCATAATATAAAAACAGGATCTTTATCTAAAGTTTTTATTCCTGATTTTTTAAAATTATTTAATAAAGTATTAAGTTTATCTTCAGATGTGAATATTGTTTTATTCGAAATATCTGTAACGCATTTATTCCAATCGCCTTTATATTTTTTATTCCACTGTGATAATATTTCGGGATGGTAATTTGGCGAAATGCTATCGAAATAAATTTGAAGCATTTTGCTAAACATTTTCTGGTCGGTTGTTAAATTAAAATCTTTAAACAACCCTTTAGCGCGAGCTTTAATGTTTTCAAATATAGGTTTAAGAGTGCTATCTGGTTTGCTTTGCCACGATTTGTAATCTCTAAAATTTGATGAAAATCTTACCATTTCATCGGTCATTATTCCCTCAAATATATATGCTTCAATTTTCGAAAATGGGGTAAGTTTTTCGTAAACATTTTTATAGTCGTTTAATAAATTTCCATAATTTTGTTTTAGTTGCACGTTGTTATTTGTCCAATTTTGGAAAGATTTTTCGAATTGTTCCTTTTTCTCGATGGCATTAAGTCTTTTTAGTCCACGATTTTCGCCTATCCATTTTTTCCAGTAATTTGCTACTCCAGCATATTTAGATGAATACTGAATTCTAATTTTTTGGCTGGAGTTAATGTCTTCGTTCATTATTGCCAATCGAATTTCGCGTAGTTTTATTTGAATAGGATTTTCAGTTTCAGTAATTAATTTTACTGCAAACGAAGGAATATATTCTTGTGTAGAGCCAGGGAAACCATATACCATCGTAAAATCGTCTTTTTTTACTCCTTTTAACGAAATCGGAAAAAATCTTTTTGGTTTATAAGGAACGTTGTTAGGAGAATAATTTGCAGGTTGGTTATCTTTATCGGCATAAATTCTGAAAACACTAAAATCGCCAGTGTGTCGAGGCCACATCCAATTATCGGTATCGCCACCAAACTTTCCAATTGCCGATGGGGGAGCACCAACTAAGCGTATATCGCGAAAAACTTCATAAACAAACATGTAATATTCGTTGCCATAGTAAAATGGTTTTATTTCGATATTGTACTTGTTGTTTTCGGAATTTTCTTTTTTTAGTTTTGCAATGTTTTTTGAAATAATTGAATTTCGTTGTTCTTGTGTTAAATTTTCTGTAATATTTGTTAAAATTTGAGTAGTAACATCGTCCATTATAACTAAAAATGTAACAGTTAGGTTTGGATTTGATAGCTCATCGGTTTTATTTTTAGCCCAAAAACCATCTCTTAAATAATCGTGTTCAATAGTGCTGTGCGATTGAATTGAGCTATATCCACAATGATGATTTGTAAGTAAAAGACCTTGATTCGAAACTAATTCGCCCGTGCATCCTCGCCCAAAAAGCACAATGGCATCTTTCATACTAGCTTGATTAATGCTGTATATATCTTCGGCAGTAAGTTTGAATCCCTTTTTTTGCATATCGGCAAATTTGTATTTTGTTAAAAGCATAGGAATCCACATTCCTTCGTCAGCAAT
>JAVHRJ010000195.1:4904-17521 GCA_036171595.1 Bacteroidales bacterium | reverse complement strand
CGGCAAATTTGTATTTTGTTAAAAGCATAGGAATCCACATTCCTTCGTCAGCAATGGACGAAAAAACAATAAACAAATAAGTGATAGATAAAAATATTTTTTTCATTTTTTGTATTTTTAATTAATTATAAATAATTCATTGTAATTACATTTAATATATTCTTGGGCTAAAGCCCATTTTCTAATTTTTAAATATCCACGACCTGAAGGTCGTGGCAATAAATAATATTCAAATTTATTTTGGCCACAAATTATACAAATCATACATAATTATTTATAAGAAACAACCATGTGTTAATTTACATTTGTGAAAATCTGTGAAATCTGTGGCAACATTTTATTTAATATATAATTTTAATTCACTATAAAGTTGTTGAACTGGTAATCCCATAACATTAAAATATGAACCTTCAATTTTTTCTATTGCAATATAACCTATCCATTCTTGAGCTCCGTATGCACCAGCTTTATCATAAGGTTTATAATTATTTACATAATATTCAATTTCTTTATTATTTAATTTTCGAAACCAAACTTTTGTTTCCGAATAAAAAGTTTTTTGTTTGTTTATTGATGATAGACATACCCCTGTGTAAACAACATGCATTTTGCCCGATAAATTTTTAAGCATTGAAATTGCTTCGGCTTTATTTTGTGGTTTGTTTAGCACATTGTTATTGTGCCATACAATAGTGTCGGCTGTTATTACTATTGTTGATGAGTTTAAATATTCGGTGTACGATTTTGCTTTATGTTGAGCAAGGTATATTGCAATATCGTGTTTAAAAATGTTTAAAGGAATACTTTCGTCGATTTCAGGTTTAATTATTATTTCAAAATCTATATCAATTCCCTTTAATAATTGCTGTCGGCGAGGCGATTGGGAAGCTAGTATTAATCTGTAGTTCGAAAGTTTATTTTGTAACATATTACTTTGTGTATATTGTTATAATAATTAATTGGCAAAAAAATAAAATATTAAAATTAAATGCATAATTACAAAATTAGTAATAGTGAATTCATTTATTTTTGCTTATTTATTTTAAAATAAACCAAAAAAGAATTGAAAATAACAATCCAATAACCATAATCCCTTTTAAACTATTACTAATAAAGTGAAAATCTTTTTTATTATTTGCTTTTATAAGTTTTGTTATAACAAATAGTATTGGTATTAAAATAAAAACAGAAATATAAATTAAAGAAGTAAAATCTTGAAAAAAGTTGATATAAGATATTATTAGTAAAGCAATAATTATTAATAATATAGAAATTATAATTGATTTAGATGTTTTTATTCCCCATGAAACTGGAATAGTATTTCTGCCAGCAACATCATCACCTTCAAGGTCTTCAATGTCTTTAATTATTTCACGAGCTAATGTTGTTAAAAATGCAAAAATTGAATAACCTGCTATATAAAAAAATAAAACACTAACAATAAATGGGTCGTATCCTTTAGGATTAATAACCTTATTTAACATCGGAATTTCGTAAATTATAGGTAATAAAGGAACTAAAGCTGCAAATAATGCAACAATAATATTTCCAATAATTAATTGTTTTTTAAAAAGTGCGGAGTAAAACCATAATCCACCTGAAACAAAAATAAATAATATTCCTAATTTTAAAATACCAATTTTATACGAAATCCAAAATCCAAGTGCTACGCCAATTAGGTTGAGTATATTATTGTATGTCATAGCCCAACGACGAGATATTTTATTGCCAACAATTACGGAATCGGGGTGATTAGCAAAATCGGCTTTTACATCAAAATAATCGTTTATTGCATATCCTGCAGCAGCAATTAAAACTGTTGATAATACCAGCAAAGCAAATAGTCCTTCAGGAAATTGCATATCTTGTTTCATAGTATTTAAAAAGGGTGCAATAACACACCATCTCATTAAATACTGGGTTAAAATAATTATCAATAAATTTTTATAACGAATAAGTTTTAAAAAATTCAGCATTTTGTTATATTTTAATTACCATTTAAAAGCGTCGTTGTTCATCCATTTCCCTTGCGAACGTAAAACTTGTTCAATAATATCGCGAACACAACCGTTGCCACCGTTAATTGCAGAAATATATTTAGAAATTTCTTTAATTTCGTATGCTGCATCAGATGGACAAACTGCAATACCTGCAATTTTCATTACTTCGTAATCGGGCAAATCATCACCCATATAAACCACATTAGTAGGATTTAAAGAATATTTAGTTAAAAACTTTTGAAATTCGTTTATTTTTTGGTCGCAACGCATATAAATGTCTTTAACACCAAGTCCCTCAAATCTTTTACGAATTCCTTCGGAATACCCTCCTGTAATTATTGCTATTGGAAACCCTTTTTTTATTGCAAGTTGAACAGCGTAACCGTCTTTTATATTCATTGTTCTGAGTTGCTCGCCCGATTCGGTTAATGTAATATTGCCAGAGAAAACTCCATCTACATCGAATGCAAATGCTTTAATATTAATAAGTTCTTCTTTATAGTTAGTCATAAAATAATTTTTATTTCTTATGCATTTTAAATATGCTTTTGCTTACAAAGCTATAAATTTTTGCGAAATCGGGATTGTTTGAAAGTGATATTAAATGTTTTTTTATTGTTTCTGAATCATTCCTAATTGCTGGTCCAGTTTGTAATTCTTTAGGGTTAGCAATTTTTAATTTTTCGAAAGTTTTAGAAATTAAAGGTTTTAATAATTCAAAATCGATATTGTTTTTTATTGAAAGCTCATAAGCAATTGCCATCATGTGATTTACAAAATTATTTGCGAAAACAGCTGAAATATGAATTTTTAACCTTTGTTCGGAATTGGAATAAATTGATTTAGAGCCAATTGTGATGCACAAGTTTATTAAAAGCTCATTTACTTTATTATTTGAAGATTCAATAAATATTGGAATTTCTTTAAAATTAATATTCGTATCGGTTTTACTAAATGTCTGTAACGGATATAATACACCGTAGTTTGTTGAATTACAATTTAAAACAGATATATTTGTGCTTCCAGAAGTGTGAATTATAACGGAGTTTTTATTAGAAATTGTTTTTGCAATTTCTTGAATTGCATTATCGGGAACACAAATTAAAAAAATTGCTTTTTCGTTACAAATATCTGTTAGTTTATTGGAGAATTTTGAATTGATTTTTTTTGATAGGGTAGAGGCATTTTCAATATTTTTACTCCACACATTTTTTATTATTATTCCATTTTTATAAAATGCAGTACCTAAATGTGTCGCCACATTTCCGGCACCAACTAAATAAATTGGTAATTTTGAAAAATCATCACAAATCATAATACAAAAATAGATTTTTGTTTGATATAAAATAATTGTTTTAATTTTGTTTGAAATATAAATGATTGGCACTAATTTCACAAATTAATAAAAATGATAATTAGTATAAGTTTGATAAAATTGACATTTTTAATAATTTAAATATCTAATTAATATATAGATGTTTCGACATTGCTAAACATGACATTGTGGATAGTTTTAGGTTATAAATAATTAATATGACTACTAAAAATCTTACTGGTTTATTTTTTGGTTCGTTTAATCCTATTCATATTGGACATTTAGTTATTGCAAATTACATTTTGGAGTATACAGAAATAAATGAGTTATGGTTTGTTGTATCGCCTCAAAATCCTTTTAAAACACAAAATTCGCTTGCTCCTGAGTATCATAGGCTCGAAATGGTTCGATTAGCAGTTGGTGAGCATTTTAAAATGAAAGCTGTTGATATTGAATTTAAAATGCCAAAGCCTTCATATACCATTGATACTCTTACATATTTGAAAGATAAATTTCCCAAAAGAGATTTTGCTCTAATAATGGGTGCCGATAATTTAAAAAGTTTCGAAAAATGGAAAAATTATAAACAAATTTTAGAATATTATAAAATTTTTGTTTATCCCAGAATAGGTTTTGATGATTTAAATAATAAAATTGTTGGGGATATTACTATAACAAAAGCTCCAATAATTGAAATTTCCTCGACTTTTATTCGAGAAGGAATTAAAAACGGAAAAGATTTAAGATTTTATTTAAATGAAAAAGTTAGCGAATATATTGTAGAGTGTGGACTTTATAAATAATGTGTATAGACCTAACAGGTCTCAAAGACCTGTTAGGTCTTATCAACCATAACAAATCGTACAGTTTTTCTACTTTGTTGCGAAATAAAAATATTTTTGTTATTTGTTACCCTTTCTATAGTTTTTTTGTCATAATTTAAAATAGTGGCTAATTCAACATTTAAATTGTAAAGAACTTTATAATTTTTTTGTAACTCTTTAATTAAAGGTTTAATTCTTCTTTCGTCGTAATCTACTACAACAGAAAAACTTATTGAAGAGTTTTCCATTAGGTTTATGCTGATTTTGTGAGATGCAAATAGTCCAAAAATTGAACTTAAATTATCTTCTACAATAAATGTGTAATCTTTAGTAGAAATAGAAATAAGAATTTGGTTAACTCTAAAAATAAATGATGGAATTTTTGAATCTTCAGAAGTGTTACTATTAATTAATGAGCCTGGCTCGTTTGGGTTCAAGAATGATTTAACATAAAGTGGAATGTTTTTGTTTTTAATTGGTTGAATAGTTTTTGGGTGAATTATTGTTGCTCCGTAATATGCAAGTTCAATAGCTTCGTGATATGAAATGTTGCTTAATTTTACGGTATCGTCGAACCATTTTGGATCGGCATTTAATAAACCAGGAACGTCTTTCCATATTGTTACCTCGGTTGCTTCAATGGCATGAGCAATAATACCTGCAGTAAAATCGGAACCTTCACGGCCAAGGGTTGTAGTGTGGTTTTTATTGTCGGAGCCTATAAATCCTTGGGTTATTATAATATCGAATTTGAAAAAGGGATTCACAATTTGAGTAATGCAATTTTTGCACGTTGTTTTCCAGTTTATAGAAGCATTTCTGTAGTTGTTATTTGTTTTAATAAACTCGCGAGAGTCAATCCATTTACAATTAATTTCTTGTTCTAATAGGTATGCGTAAACTATTTTAGTTGAGATTATTTCTCCTAAGGAAATTAATTGGTCATATTCAAAATCGTAATTATCGGTTAAATTGCATATTGTTAAATTATGCGTTATTTTATTAAATATTTCATTTATCTCATTTGCTATTTTTTCTTTTATTTTTGTTTTAAAAAGCTCATTTATTATTTCAAAGTGATAATTTTTAACTGTGTTTAGCGATTCTAATACATTAATGTTTTTGTTGAAATATTCGTTTAAAACTTTTTCGAGTGCATTTGTTGTTTTTCCCATTGCCGAAATTATTACAACAATTTTATTGTTTTTATGTTGTAAAAGTATTGAAGCAATATTTTTAACACCACTTGCATCTTTAACAGATGCGCCACCAAATTTAAAAACTTTCATAAATTTATTTCGAAATTTTAATAGCTAATATAGATTTTTCACTACGTTCAGAATGGCAAAACAGAGGATGTCATGTTGAGCAAAGCGAAACATCTAATGAAGCAAAAATACAAAGAAGGATTTATAAAAAATAAAAAACCTCACAAATTTATTAATTTGTGAGGTTTTAAAAATCATAAAAATATGAAACTAGTTATTACCAAAGTTCTTAGCGTGCAATTTATCAAACCAAATTTGTGAAGATACTCTATCTTCAGCAGGGAATAAAGTTGAAACACCTACATTTAAATTAGTCGTATTTAAATTATGCTCGTCAGTGTTGTAAGCAATACGACGTGGAACATAACCTTCAATAGTTGTTGCGTTAGCAGATGGAGTAAGTTTAGGATATCCAGTTCTTCTCCAACTATTAAATGCTTCGTTTCCTTGACCAAATAAAGCAACCCATTTTTGTTCACCAACTAATTTTCCACCATTTGCAGAATTAAAAGCAAATTTTGGATCAGCTAACATTGTTGTTGCATCAGTTGCTGTAAGACCATTTTGTATAAATGAAGCATTTACTGCGTTTTCGTATTTAGTTGCATTTGTTGTGTCCATTTCTGCAGCAATAAATAGTAGTTCAGCATAAGTCATTAGATAAAATGGAGTTGTTGAACTATAATATGACCCGATTGTTGAATTTGTTGTAATTCCGCCAGTTTCGCCATTTCTTCCTCCTACATATTTCAAACTATCTGCACCACTAGCAACAGGAGTAGCATAAACCGTTAATCTTGCATCAGCTGGTAATGTTGAGTCAATTGAACTTCCCATCATATAATCAACAATAGTTTGACTCATTCTAAAATCTGTTCTTCTTGAAGAACTTGGGTTTACCCATTGATAAACTGGGTTAGCTGAAGTTACATAGTTTAATTTTGCTTCATCAGCACTTGATTGAAAAATATCAGAACTTGCTAATAACGTGTTAATAGCAGCGTCTACAGGTTCTCCGCCAGCTTTCATTGTTAAATAAACGCGAAGTTTAAGTCCATTAGCAAACATTTTCCAACCTGTCATATTTCCACCATAAATATAATCGTAAGTAGCTAATTCTTCTGCAACAGTAGCTTCAGTATTATTTCCAATTATTGCAATTGCATTATCAAGGTCAGCAATAATTGAATTTAAAATAGATAGCTGTGAATCGTAAGCTGGTGTAATAATATTTTCTGATGCTTGACAAGCTTGTGAGTAAGGTACGTCGCCAAATAATGTGGTTAAATTATATCCAATAAAAGCTTTCATAATTAAGCCAACAGCTTCATTGTCTGGTTGTGCATCTTTTTTAGCTTTTTCAATTGCTAAAACACAATCTTCGAATGATTGGTTATATAGTGTACTCCAAACTGCATCCATACGGTCGTTTCTTGCATTATATGTATCTTCTTCCATATATGTAGTAGACTTAGTGTATTGCACCCATTGGTCTGTTATAATTAAACTTGAACGAAGTTCAAGGGCGTATGCAGACGAAACCATAACATTAGCTAAAAGCATTTGAGATGGAACATCGTTTGGACTATTTGGATTTACATTAAGGTCATCAAATCTTTTTGAACAAGAAATAATAACCGCTAATCCTAAGCTGAATAATATTAACTTTTTCATTTTATTTTTATTTTTAAAGGTTATTATTAAAATACAATTTTTAAATTAAAACCTACCGAACGGCTTGATGGAATAGCATTTGATTCGAATCCATAAGCATTTCTACTATTTGAACTATTTACTTCTGGATCCATGTATGGAAGTTTTGAATAAATAATCCATAAATTTCTTGCATAAATTCCAAATGTTAAATTACTAAATGGGGTTTTTTCAACCATAGATTTTGGAAGGTCGTAACTTAAAGTTACTTGACGTAATTTAATGTAGGTAGCATCATATACAGCATTTGAAAAATCGTTGTAAGCATGATCTTCCCAATATGTTTCAACGTCAATGTGAGTTGTATCTGCAACGCCAGTACTTACCCATGTACCAGTTGAATTATCAGCATAAACGCCATCGTTTACTAAGCCAGCATCTGGACGGTCTTCTGTTCTTGCAGATAAACCTGAATAATCCATCCACATATTTGTTTGTGAAAATACTTTTCCACCTTGTTGCCAATCAATTAAGAAACTGAAAGTTAGG
Organism: Bacteroidales bacterium; assembly: GCA_036171595.1. Lineage (GTDB taxonomy): Bacteria > Bacteroidota > Bacteroidia > Bacteroidales > GWA2-32-17 > GWA2-32-17. Next base: position 9,912 of record JAVHRJ010000195.1, on the reverse strand, counting down.
TTTTTGTATTTAAAGCTATTATCAAAACCCATTCTGAAATCAGGTGTAACGTTACCCATTGATTGTGGGTTAGGATCTTTAATAATTCTACCAGTTGTAGGATTAATTAAATAATTTCCATTTTCATCTTTTAAGGCACCACGACCATATAATGTTCCATAAGATTCGCCTTTTACTAAGTATAAATCAGCCCAATCTCTATCAAGAAAGATTTTATCTAATCCTTCAGCAACTTCAAGAATTTTTCCAGCATTTTTACCAAAGTTAATATTTGAATTCCATTTAAAATTATCTTTTTTAACAGGTACTAAATTTAACATTATTTCAATCCCACGATTTCTGATTTTACCTGCATTTATTAACATTGATGAGTATCCTGTTGAAGATGCAATTGATACAGGAACAATAATATCTTGTGATGTAGTGCTATAATATGTAATATCTAAACCAACACGACTATCAAAAAACCTTACATCTGTACCAAGTTCAAATGATTTTGTTTGTTCTGGTTTTAATTTATCGTTTCTTAAAACATTTTCTTGAGTTAAAAATACTGCTCCACTAAATGGGTTGTTTATTATTGATGGGTCGGAGCCTATTTCAACTTTTTGTTTATAAGAATCCATATTATATGGGTCGGCATCGTTACCTACAAATGCCATACCTGCTCTAACTTTACCAAATGATAGCCATTTTTTGTCTTTCATAAGTTCAGAGAATATAAAACTTCCAGAAACTGAAGGGTAAAAATACGATCTGTTTTTAGATGGTAATGTAGAAGACCAGTCGTTTCTACCTGTAATATCCAAATATAACATATCGTTGTATCCAAAAGAAGCTAAGCCATATAAACCTACATTTTCTTTTGTTGATTTTGAAGCTGTTAAAATAGGAGCGTTTGCTGCATAAGAAACATTGTATAAGTCGGGTACAATTAATCCTCTTACTTCAGTACTAGTTTTATCAACAAAGTTTCTGTAATAATTATATCCTAATGTTCCAGTAATTGAAAATTTGTCTTTTAATTTTTTATTTGCAATTAAAAGTGCGTCTAAGTTTGCAGTATTTTGTTTAGTTCTATCATCAAAGAAACCACCTGTTTGCATATATGAATAATCTATTGTTCCTTTTTTGAATTGTTGCATACGACCTTCAGTATAAAAATCAGAACCTCCTCTAACGCTTGCAGTTAACCAATCGTTCATTTTGTAATTAACTTTAGCTGTAGAAATAATTCTATCTCTGCGATCATTGTTAACGTTGTTATATAAAGTCCAATAAGGATTGTTATGATAAACTGGATTCCAATTATAATGTAATCCTGTAGTTGGATCGATTCTATCATAATAACTTTCTAATTCTTGCATATTTACTTGACGACCGAACCATCCAAACAATGATTGTAAAGGATTGTAAGTGTCATATCCAACACCTGGTCTGTTTTTACCTTGCGATAAAGTGTAAGTTAAACCAATTTCGGTGCTTAATTTTGAAGTAAGTTTTCTATCAATGTTTAGACCTGCATTATATTTATTGTATGCAGTATTTGGAACAGTTCCTTTTTGGTTATAAGAAGAAAAAGAAAATCTAACAGAACCTTTATCGTCGCCACTAGCAGCAGAAACAGAGTTCTCGATTTGATGACCATTAACAAAAAAATCTTTTATATTGTTTGGTTGTGGATCCCATGTTCTATTTTGATGTAAATAGTTAACATAAGGTCTTCCATCTAATGGGGCACCCCAACTTTCATCTGAATACATAAAATTTCCAGAACCGTCAGATGGGTCGTCACCTAAATATCCTTGTCCATATTTATCTTGAAATTTTGGTAAACGTAATACATGGTCGAAAGAGTAGCCCATGTTATAAGTTACAAGAAAATCGGAATTTTTTCCTTTTTCGCCTTTCCCAGATTTTGTAGTAACAATAATTGCACCATTGGCAGCTTTTGAACCGTATAATGCCGCAGCAACTGGCCCTTTTAAAACATTGATAGATTCAATGTCATCAGGGTTAATATCTGAAATAGGGTTACCATAATTTGGCGAACCATCGCGTGAAGCTCTATAACTATTATCAACAGGTACACCATTTATTACAAACAATGGTGAGTTGTTTCCTGTAAATGATGTAGCACCACGTAATGTGATATTTGAAGATGCGCCAACACCTCCACTTGAACTAGTAATATTTAATCCAGCTACTCTACCTTGAAGAGCATTTGCTGTATTCATTTCGTGTGATGCCGCAATATCATCGCTTTTTACAGTTTGAGATGCGTAACCTAACGATTTTTTTTCACGAGGAATACCAATTGCAGTAATTGTAACCTCTTTCATTTCAAGTACAGCTGCTTCCAATTTAATTTTAAAATCAGTAGTTGAACCTATTGCAATTTCTTTAGATTTCATTCCAACAAAAGAAAAAACTAATGTTTTTCCATTTTCTGGAACTGAAATTGTGAAATTACCATTGACATCGGTAATTGCACCAACACTTGGAGCTTCTTTTACCTGTACTGTTGCACCTGGTAATGTAACCCCATCGGAGCTGACTGTTCCTTTTATTACTTTTTGTGCAAAGGAATTACCTATAACAAAGAGCAATAAAAACAACATAAAAAATGTTTGTTTTCTCATAAAATATAATTTATTGTTTAAAAAAAAATTAAGAAGTACAAAGCTATAAAATATATTTTATGTTATTTAACAAACATTAAAAATTTTTATGAATTTTTTTTATATCTCCATACAACAAAGCTAATCATAAAAACTGCAAATGTAATAATAGCAATTAATTGATTTAAAATATCTGCAATGCCTGAACCTTTTAATAGTACCATTCGCATTACTTCTATAAAATAAGCTAAAGGATTAACTTTATTAATAATTTGTGCCCATTCTGGCATGCTTTCAACACCAGTAAATAAGCCACTCATTAAAATAAAAACAACCATAAAGAAAAATGAAATAAACATGGCTTGTTGTTGTGTGTTTACAATAGTTGAAACTAAAAGTCCGAGAGCAAGTAATACTATTAAATATATTGCAGCAAATAAAAATACTAAACCAAGATTGCCAACTATTGGAATGTTAAATAATAGTTTTCCAATTGTTAAACCAAATGCTAGTTCGAAGATACCAATTATCCAAAAGGGAATTAATTTGCCTGCAATAAACTGGTATTTTTTAATTGGAGTTACATTTATTTGTTCTATTGTTCCAATTTCTTTTTCACGAACAATATTCATTCCCGATAAAATAAATGATATTATTGTTATTAGTAATACTAATATACCAGGAACCATAAATGTTTTATAGTTAAGTTCAGGATTATACCAAAATCTTCGTGAGGTTTCAATTCCATTTTTTGAGGAATTAATTGTCAATAATTTTGATAGAATTTGTTTATTGTAATCTTGCAAAATTGAAATTATATATGCTTGTGAAACCCCTGCATTTGTACCATTAATTGCATCAATTAATATTTGTACTTTTATATTTTTATCATTCCTAATAATTTCTCTTTCGAAACCATGTGGAATTACAATTGCAGCAGTTATTTCGCCTCTATCTATAAAAGTAATTGCTTCTTTTGCCGAAAATGTTCTTTTAGTTATAACAAAATATGGTGAAGCTTCAAATTTGTTACCTAAATTTCTCGAATAAGTTGATAAATCTTTGTCAACAATGCAAAGTTTTATATTTTTCATTTCAAATGTAGTAGCATTTACAAGAATAATTAACTGTATAATTGGCATAACAAATATTACAGGTAACATGCTTTTATTGCGAAATATTTGCAAAAATTCTTTATGTATTATGAAAAATATTATTCGCATTTTATTCTAATCGTGTTTTATATTTACGCATACTTATTATTATGAAAAATATTGACATACCCAATAATATTAGTGTGTCGCTCCATAATGTTGTTAAATTTCCACCTTTTAACATAATTGTTCGAACAATAGTAATAAAATATTTTGGTGGCATTATTTTACATAAATATTGAAGAATTAATGGCATGTTTTCAATTGGAAAAATAAATCCTGATAGTAAAATTGTTGGTAGCATTAATACTACAAGTGAAATTAACATTGCAGATTGTTGTGTTTTTGTAACAGTTGAAATAAGTATTCCAAGAGAAAGTGCCATAAATATAAAAAGTAAACATTCTGCAAGAAGTAGAACAATACTTCCGTTTATTGGAACATCAAATACAAAATATCCTGTTAATAAAATTAAACAAGTGTTAAAGAAAGAGAGTAGTAGGTATGGTGTTACTTTTCCTGCAATTACAGTAAACGGATTTAATGGAGATGCTAATAATACTTCCATTGTTCCTAGTTCTTTTTCTCGAGTTATTGAAATGGATGTCATTAAGGCAGAAATTAACATTAATAACATTGCAATAATTCCAGGCACAAACATATATGCACCTTTTAATTCAGGATTATACAGCATTCTAACTTCAGGAGTAATTAACGAAATTTGTGCATTTTGCGTTGTTATAGCTATGGAATAATTTCTAATAATTGCTTCAGTGTAATTTGTTAGTAAATTTGCCATATTAGGGTCAGCAGCATCAGCAATAATCTGAATTTTTGCAGAACCTTCTTTTTTAAGTTTTTCACCAAAGTGAGGTGCAAATACTATTACTTCTTTAATTTTACCTTTTTTAAAAGCTTCGTGTATTTGTTGTTCAGAATTAATGTAAGCATCTAATTTAAAATATCCTGACGATAATATCTTACTTGAAATTTGTTTAGTTACTTCGTCCTTCGAGTGATCTAATATTCCAATTGAAGCATTTTTAATTTCATTTGTTATAACATATCCAAAAAGTAATATTTGAGCAATAGGCATTGCAATAAGAACGAATAAAGTTCGTGGATCACGAATGATGTGATAGTATTCCTTTTTTACAAAACCTATAAACTTTTTCATGATATTAGACGCTGATTAACGATGAAGACGCTGATAAGCTGAATAATATTTAGACG
>JAVHRJ010000195.1:0-4804 GCA_036171595.1 Bacteroidales bacterium | reverse complement strand
ATATTAGACGCTGATTAACGATGAAGACGCTGATAAGCTGAATAATATTTAGACGCGGATTAATGCCGAAAACGCTGGTTCGTTTTAAGAATATTAGACGCTGATTAACGCTGAAGGCGCTGATAAGTATAAAAAACAATATACGCGGATTAACACCGAAGACGCCTATTATAATTGTTAAAATTGTCATATTATTTTATTTTTTATTCATTTCATCTGTGCTTATCAGCGTCTATTTTTATATTCTTTTGTTAATACTCTTCTTTTATGCTGCGGTTTTGGCCCAAAATTCAATAACAATCCAACTTCTAAATCAGTTGCTTTCAAATAATTTAATAACTGAACTTCATGTTCTGAAGCAAGAGTTACAATTGCTTTTAATTCAAGTATGATGACACCTTCAACCACAATATCAGCATAATAATCGCCAATAATTTGTTCGTCATAAAATACTTTAATTGGATTTTGTCTTTCAGCTTTTAGTCCTAGTTTTTTTAGTTCGATCATCATTGCATTTTCATATACTTTTTCAAGAAACCCATATCCTAGTTTGTTGTAAACATTGAAAAAAGCATTTAGAATTATTCCTGTAATATCTTCGTATAATAATGAATTTGTCATCTTTTTATTTTTTAATGTTTATTCTAATCCGTTTCATCCGTGTAAATCAGCGTCTAATTTTTAGCTTTTCTTGCAAGTTGAATAAAAACATCATTCATGTTTTTTGCATTTTGATTTTTTATTAATTCTGATGGAGTTCCTATTGCTTCAATTCTTCCATCAACCATTATACAAACACGATTACAATATTCTGCTTCATCCATGTAGTGTGTTGTAACCATTATAGTAATTCCTTCTTCGGCTGCATCATAAATCATATCCCAGAATTCACGACGAGTTACAGGGTCAACACCACCTGTAGGTTCATCTAAAAACACAATTTTTGGATGATGAAATATAGCAACGGAAAACGCCAGTTTCTGCTTCCAACCAAGCGGTATGCTACTTAATAATTCATTTCTGACATTTGTTAAATCGAGTTTTTGAATCAACTCATCTGCTCGCTTGCAAATATCCTTTAATTTTAAACCGTAAATTCCACCATAAAATCTAATGTTTTCATAAACAGTTAAGTCTTCGTACAAAGAAAACTTTTGACTCATGTACCCAATGTTATTTTTTATTTTATTTGTCTCTTTGTAAACGTCGAAACCCGCTACATTAATTTTGCCAGATGTTGGTTTAGATAATCCACATAATATTTTTAATGTTGTAGTTTTTCCTGCACCATTTGCTCCAAGGAAACCAAATATTTCACCTTTATATACGTCGAAAGTAAGATTATCGTTTGCAATAAAATCACCAAATTTTTTTACTAAATTTTTAACAGATATTGATTTTTCTTTTTCCATTAATTATTTTGTTTCATTAGCCATAAAAAACAATCTTCAATAGTTGGTGTACAAGTATTTATTTCTGCATTGGAATGGCCATTGTTTTGTAAATAATTTTTTAATTCTAATTGATTAATTTTTTCATTAGATGAAAAATGTATTGTTTGTCCAAATAAATATGCATTTGAATTTATGTTGTAATTTCTAAGTTTTATAAGCAAATCATGCATATTGTTAGAACATATTACAAAAAGTTTTGGTATGTAATTTTTTATAATGTTAGCTGGTGTATCAATTTGCATAATTTTTCCTTCTTGCATAAGTGCTACACGATCGCATAGGCTTGCTTCATCCATATAAGGTGTTGATACAATAATGGTTATTCCCATTTTTTTAAATTTATGTAACAAATCCCAAAATTCAGTTCGTGAAACAGCATCGACACCTGTTGTTGGTTCATCTAAAATTAAAATTTGAGGTTTATGAATTAATGCACACGAAAGTGCAAGTTTTTGCTTCATTCCACCAGAAAGTTTTCCTGCTTGGCGGTTTTTAAAAGGTTCTATTTGAATATAAATATCTTTTATTAATTCATAGTTTTCTTTAATTGTTGTTCCAAAAATTGTTGCAAAAAAAGTAAGGTTTTCTTCAATTGTTAAATCTTGGTATAATGAGAATTTCCCTGGCATATAACCTACAATCTGTCTTATTTTTTTATAATCTTTTAATATATCAAAACCTCCAATATTTGCTGAACCTGAATCAGCTAGCAAGAGAGTGGTAAGTATTCTGAATAATGTTGTTTTACCTGCACCATCGGGACCAATAACACCAAAAAGCTCGCCTTTGTTTACCGAAAAAGAAGTTTTATGTAACGCTTTGTGAGAGCCGTAGTTTTTTGTAATGTTATTTGTTTTAATAAAATTCATTTTAAACTCTTAAGTAATAATTACTAATCCCTAAATTTCATTTCTCCCGGCATACCAATTTTTATGGAGCCATCATTTTTTACTTTAATTTTTATTGCATATACTAAATTTTGGCGTTCATCTCTAGTTTGAATAATTTTTGGGGTAAATTCAGATTGAGATGAAACCCAAGTTATTGTTCCAGTTATTTCTTTTAATTCACCTTTTCCATCATCAAAAAACACTGAAACCGTTGAATTAATTTTTGCATTTGCAAGTTGTTTTTCGCTAACATAGGCTCGTAAAATTATTTCATCGAGGTTGGCAATTTTATAAATTGCTCTTCCGGGTACCACCATTTCCGATTGTTCTAAATATTTTTCTAACACTGTGCCTTTAATAGGATTTACTATATAACTTCTTTTAATTTGATCTTGAACTTGTTTTATTTGATAATCCATGCCGTCGAGTTCGCTAAAAACAGCTTGATTTTGAGTTTTAATTAATTCAATCTGTTTGTCAATTAAAGCAATTGCATTATTAATATCATCAAGTTGTTTTTCTGGTACTGCTTTATCTTTCAAAAGTTTTTCAATTCTTTTTTTCTCCGAATTTAAGTTTGCCTTTTGTTGATTTTGCACGTTAATTTGTGAAACAACATTTGAAACTTTTGCTTGTATTGCTGATTTTTGTGCTTCAACTTGTTTTAATTTAAGCCATGAACTCGTTGTATCAATAAAGCCAACAATAGTTCCGGAGTCAATATTTGTGCCTTCTTCAACTTTTAAAGAAAGCATTTTACCTTGGACTTCCGAAGAAACTGTAACTTCAACTGCTTCGAAATTCCCGTTTGCATCAGATTTGTTTTTATCACCTGAACATGAAAATAAAATCGAAATTAGTATTAACGATGTTAATGTTATAGTGTTTTTCATTTCTGAATATTTTAGATTAGACCTTTAATTACTAAATAATTGAATTTTGCAAATAGGATTTGTATTTGATGTTTTTTCATTTCAATTTTTGCTTGATTTTCTGCTGTAACATCATCAATATAATCAGAACTTCTTATTGTGCCATTTGTTAATTTTGAAGATGATGCTGAAGTGATTTTTTCACGCAATTTTATTATTTCCTCATCTTTTTTTAATAGCTCTTCCATTTTATTAATTGTTGTTATTTCATTTTCAGTTTGAATATTTATAGCTTTTACAAATGCTTCCTGCTGATTTGAAATTATTTCTTTTTGAATTTCCATAACTTTTCTGTCACGCGAACTTTGATTCCAATCCCATGGTGTCCAGCTTAGTTTTGCACCTACAATATAAAATGTTTGAAACTCATTATTAAGCATATTTAATCCTGGTCTGCCATATCCTGCCTGACCAAACCCATATAACTTTGGTAATAAAGCCTTTTTTGAAATATTTTCGGATGCAGTTATGCGTGATTTGTTAAGATTAAATAATTCTATTTCAGGACGTGAAATATTTTCAGTAAATTCAAATGGTTTTGATTTGTATCCAAGTTTAATATTCTTTGGAATTTCCTGCCCAATAAATTTTGAGAGTGAAGATAATAGACCATTTCTTGATGTTTGAATTTCTATTATTTGTTGGTCAATTTTTAATAACTCTGCTTGCAATGTAAAGAGCTCTGACTCGGTAATTATTCCATTGGTAACACCCGACTGTAAAACTGAAAGTTTTTCCTTAAGTTTTGATTGTAATGCATATTGTAAATTTTCAGTTTCCTGAAGTAGCATAACATTAAAGAAAAGGTTATTTAGTTGTTCCTTTTTTGAGTTAATATCAATAACAATTTGTTGTTTATCAATTAATGAATTTGATGATTCTAGTTTTTTACGGCTATTTGTTATACCAGCATCATAAATCAATTGACTTACATCTAAAGTTGCTTTATATTGGTCCTTTGCAGGACTGTCTATTTTAATTCCTGGAAAAGGTAAGGTAATAGAAGTTACATCACTTTGATAAGTTGCTTGAGCATTAATTCCTATTTGAGGTAAGTATGCAGAACTAATATTTTTATTTCTGTATAGGCTTGATTGGCTATACAGCGTGTCGTTTTTTAATGTTGGCCAGTTTTTATAGAATGTGTTATAACAATATTCAATATATAACGTGTCATTATTCTGACTGAAGCTTGATATTGGCAATATTAAAGTTAGAAATAAAATGTATTTTAATTTTATCCGCATATTTTATATTTTTATCGAATTAATAACAAATTGAAAAACTATTTTTTTCCTTTCTTTAATAAATTTTTGATGTTTCTTATCATCATTTTTAAAAATCATTCCTTTTATTAAAGGTGAAGCAGCAAATGGGAAAATACACATCGATAAAACATTTACAATTAAATGTTCAACAGGCATTGTTCGTATATTTCCATTATTCATTTCTTTTTTTAATAAATTTAGAAATGCTGTTGGGTTAAATCCCTGTTCCTTCATATTATTAATAAGCAGTTCTGGTCTTA
>JAVHRJ010000194.1:0-4946 GCA_036171595.1 Bacteroidales bacterium | reverse complement strand
GTTGATATGTTTGTGGATTTAGATGTTAATTTAGTTGATTGGTAAAGTGAATTCAACATTCTACCAATTTGGTCTATTTTCAATCTTAGTTTAACTAATTCATTCTCATTTAAAAATTTTAAATCAACTGAAATAATTAATTGATTTAATATTTCTATTAAGCTCCCAAAAGCAATTTCATAAAATCTTGCTTGGTCTTTTTTACTCCACCTTGTACTTCCTTCTGCAATATTACTACTTACTGATATTGAAGCTCTTCTGAGTTGACTTATTAGTCCAAATTTCTCTTCTTGAGGAAATGAATTTGTTTCAAAATAAATTTCTTTAACAAGTTCTCTTGATTTTTGCCATACTTCTAAGTTCTCAAATGAATATTTCATTTTATATAATTTTAAGACTTAAACTTATTAAACCTATCAACTCTTCAACTTTTAATCTTTTCATTATTTAATTAATCTCATCCTTTTTTTACTTATAAACCATACCTAACAATCAACCTATAAACTTTCCAAATCGTCAACACTTTTTTCTTTTAACTAATTTATCAAGAAACTTTCTAATAGGTTCAACATACAAATCAATATTAAATATAACAGAGTCTGATGCTGCTTTATATGTTAAAAATAAACCTAATGGAAATAATATTGCCGATGATAACCAAACTCCCGCCCAAGCGGGTAAAATAAGTTCTTTTGCAAACTTCTCGCCTATCAAAGAAATTATATAATATAAAATAAATAATAAAACTGAAACTACTACTGGCATTCCTAAACCACCTTTTCTAATTATTGCACCTAAAGGAGCTCCAACAAAAAATAAAATCAAACAAGCAAAAGCAAGTGTAAACTTTAAGTGAAATTCAACTTTGTGCTTAACAATATAGTTCTCTCGCGAACTTAATTCATCAGAACTAAGTGTAATGTATGACAACTGGCTTTTAGCAATTGTTATTGCATTTTGATAAACTACCATTTTATCCGATTTAGAAAATGCTTTATATAATGTATCGGCATTAATAAAGGTATCGCGTATTGCACGCTTATTTGCTAACGTATCAATTTCTAACTTTTTAAAAAACGCAATATTAGCTATAGTTTGAACATAATCGGAATCGCGTTTTACATATAAATTTTCTAAAGAATCTTCGGCATGCACAAGTTGTTTAATATTTAACATTTTATAATTATCCATAAATAAACTTTCATCGGACCTATTAAAACCAAAACCAGTTAGTTCAATTGTAATATCTTCTTCTGTAAATTTATCTTTTTGATTAGGATGCGTTACTCTCCAATCGGTTTGCCCATTATCACGTAACTCATCGTATTTATTACCATTGTATAATGTTAATAACAAATAACGCTTATCTTCTGTTAGCTGCATTTTTCCAGAATCGGCAACTATAACAGTTGTGTTTCCTTGACGGTTAGTATGATCATAAATCATTACACCATATAGTAAATTAGTTTTTTTATTTTTTTTCTGAACTCTTATACTATAATCATCTATTCCATTAAAAAATATTCCGGGTTTGATATTAATTTCGGGGCGAATATTTCTTACATCGTACAATAACGAATAAAACTTTAAATTTGCTACAGGCAACACATAATTTGAAAACAATAATGCACAAACACTAATAATTGAGATAAAAACAATAAGTGGTCGCATAATTCTTAATAGAGAAATGCCTGACGATTTTAGTGCAACTAATTCATAATTTTCGCCTAACCCTCCAAACGTCATAATTGACGACAATAAAATTGCCAAAGGCAAGGCCATTGGGATAAAATTTACAGAAGCATACGAAAGAAGTTTAGCCATAACGGCAGTTTCAATACCCTTTCCTACAAACTCATCAATATACTTCCATAAAAACTGCATTAGCAATAAGAAAACGGCAATAAAAAACGTCATAAGAAAAGGTCCTATGTACGTTTTTATCATATAAAGATGTAACCGCTTCATCAATTGCTTTTGAAAAAAATAATTGCAAAATTAGCGGAATTTTTGAGTAATATATAACAAATTATTATAATCCTAATACACGTTTTAACTTGCCAATTTGCGATTCCCACAAATTAATAGTGTCCTCTTTATCATCAGGGTCAGCAAAATCGGTTATTATTAAAGAAGTATCGCCCGACATTTCTTGAGTTTCTATTCTAAATTCAAAATAATAATCTTCAGTTTCGTTTTCATCTTCTTCCCATTTAAAGCGTATAAACTTTGCATCTTTACTCGAAACAACTTTTGCATTTTGAACAGAGCCTTCCCAAATAAAAGAATATGCAGTTCCTCTTGAGTTAACATCATCGGCAAACCACTCTGACAAACCACTTGGTGTACTGAGCCTTGGGAATAATATTTTAGCAGAAGTATTAACCGAAATTTCAATTTGAATTTTTTCTTTCATTACAAAAACGAATTATTTTTTTCTTAAAGATAGGATTTTAATTTAAAACTACAAAAATTTCGAAATAAAAAATTATATTTGCAACCTTAAAAAATGGCGAGGTAGCTCAGCTGGTTAGAGCGCATGATTCATAATCATGAGGTCGACGGTTCAAGCCCGTCTCTCGCTACCACAATCAAAAAAGGATTTACTAAATAGCAAATCCTTTTTTGATTTATTAGTAAACAATTTACTATAAAACACAAATTATATCGACAAATATTTTTTTATCACACTTATAAATTCGTTAAAAACAAAATTATTTGATGCTACTATTTCACTTCCAAAAATATAATTTTCTCCACCATTAAAATCGGTTACTTTTCCCCCTGCTCGTTCTAAAATTAATGCGCCAGCAGCCACATCCCAAGGATGTAAACTATATTCATAAAAAGCCTCAAAACGACCACAAGCAACATAAGCCAAATCAGTGGCAGCACTACCCAATCGGCGTACACCATGACTTTTTTGAAAAAAATATTCGAGCGAGTTTAAAAAAGATTTAATTCTTACAAAATCATAATATGGAAATCCTGTTGAAATTAAACTATCTTCAATTGTTTTACGTTTTGAAACAGAAATTTCGCTTCCGTTTAAATATGCTTTTGAATTTTGCCACGCATAAAAACATTCATCGTTTGAAATTTCGTAAACAACACCCAAAATAATTTTATTTTTATTCATTAACGCAATACTTATCGCATAAGGATCTAAACCATGAATATAATTTGTTGTGCCATCAAGCGGATCTATAACCCAGGTATAGTCTGCATCTACTTGTTTTACTGTATTTTCTTCGGCTAAAAAAGCCGATTCTGGCAACAACTTTTGCAACCCGTTAATAAGCATTTTTTCAGATGTTTTATCAACATAGGTAACAAAATCGTGAACACCTTTGTTCTCAATTATTTCAGCAGTAATTTTCGATTTTTCATTTAAAATAAATTTTCCTGTTTCACGCGATAAGTTGCATACACTTTTACAAAGAACTTCTAAATTCATGCTTTTTTATTTAATATAAAATTATTTTTAAATATAGTTATAAATTAAAATTTATTAAATAACAATATACAAAAATTAATCGATAATCGATAAAGATATATTTAATTAACCAATTACAATCATTTTTTCTTTATCAAATTCTAAAAGTTTAACTTTTGTTATTTTGTTAAGTAATTCTTTAACAAAAGGTACTTCAACTTTAATATAGTTATCGGTAAACCCATACATTTTACCATCTTTGTTTTTACTTTCAAACAATACACCTAATTCATTTCCAATAAATTTACGATAAAAAATCGTCTTTTTTTCTTCAGATAATTGATGAAGTAATTTACTTCGTTTTTCCTTTTCAATTGGGGTAACTTTATTTGGAAGTTTTGCTGATAATGTGTTTTCCCTTTCGGAATATGAAAAAACATGAAAATACGAAATGTTTAATGATTTTAACAAACTGTACGTTTCATTAAACTCAATTTCACTTTCACCAGGAAAACCAACAATAACATCGAGCCCAATACATGCATTTGGCATTACTTTTAAAATATAATTTATTCTTTCGGTGAATAATGTTATATTATATTTTCGTTTCATTAATTTTAAAATATTTTCTGAACCCGACTGAAGAGGAATATGAAAATGTGGCACAAACTTTTTTGAAGTTTTTACAAAATCTATAATCTCTGATTTAAGCAAATCTGGTTCAATTGAGGATATTCTGTATCTTTCAATACCATTAACTTTATCCAATTCTTTAATTAATTCAAAAAATGTTTCGTTGGTTGTATGCCCAAAATCGCCAATATTAATTCCTGTTAGCACAATTTCCTTTATGTTTTTTTTGGCAATTTCATTGGCTTGGTTTACAATTTCATTTATTGAAGCATTTCTACTTCGTCCACGGGCTAAAGGGATAGTACAATATGCACAAAAATAATTACAACCATCTTGAACTTTTAAAAATGAACGCGTTCTATCGCCTATTGAATATGCAGCAAAAAAATCATTTTTTTCGTTATTCTGAACTTGTTTCGGAATCGCCTCATTCGAATCAAAATAAGCTACAGAAAGAGGTTCAGTATGACAACCTAAATGGTTATCTGAAATATTATTTAGGTAACTGGCAAATTTATTTTTTTCAGTATTCCCTATTATTAAACTTACTCCTTCTATTTTTGATATTTCATCAGAATTAGTTTGTGCATAACAACCTGTAACAATTACTTTAGCCTTGCTATTTTGCTTTATCGATTTACGAATAATATTTCTACATTTTTTGTCGGCAATATCGGTAACTGTGCATGTATTAATAACATAAACATCTGCAGAATTTGAAAATGGAACGACATTATATCCATTTTCAACTGCAACCCTCTGAAGTGTTGATGTTTCGGCATAATTTAATTTACAACCTAAGGTATAAAATGCAACTTTCATAATATTGTTGCAAAATTAGCAAATTGAGGTTTATTGCAAAAAAAATAAAAAAAAT
>JAVHRJ010000193.1:0-4956 GCA_036171595.1 Bacteroidales bacterium | reverse complement strand
CTACAAAAACAAATATTTTATCGCAGTTACCCATTTATTTTATTGATGGTGGTTCGGTATATCCGGCTTGTATTGTACGCTCTACTATTTTATCGAAATTTCTAATATTAAACTCACTTAAAATACGATGAATAGGTATTTTAAAAAAATAAATAAAAGCATTTTTTAATATTTTTTCATCTTTTATTGAAATTATCAGGTCGTCGAATACCTTCTCTAAATCCTGCCCAAATGATGTTGAAGTTGATATGTTTGTGTTAGTTGTTAAATAATATCTTATCTTTTGTTTTAACAATATATTAATTTCAGCTAATGATTTTAAATTAATATTGGGATAATCGTTTTCAAATTCTTTTGCTTGCTTTTCCCAGTTTTTAAGTTGATTTATTAGGTTATCTACTCTTTCAATATTCCCTTTTTGTATTATAGTATTAGTTGTAAAGTTATGTTTTTCAATAAATTTGTAAACTTCTTTTAGTTTTGCTGATGACAAGTTCCACAATGAGCAATATGGCGGAAAAACTACATTATTAAATAAAAATAAAACATTCTTATTGTTTAAAAAATTAATAAGAACGGGGAGTTCGTGCCAGTTCTGGCGCATTGGACAAATTTTAACAGTTAAAAGTGTTTGCTTGCGTTTGGTATATTCAATAAAATATTCGAAGTTTTTTAAAACTGTATCAAAATTAGAGAATCGGCGTATTTTTTCAAAATTTTCTTTGTTTAAAGAGTCTAATGACATGGTTATATTAAAATTAAGTTTTTCGAGATACGCTTTTACTCTGCTGTTTAATATTGTACCATTTGTTGTAACAGATATTCTAATAGAAGGATTTATTTCTGCTATTTTATCCCATATATCATAATATTGTTTTATTATAAAAGCTTCGCCACCAGTAAAAGCAGCTTCTTTTAGATGTGGAATAAATGGTTCAATTTTTTTTATAAATTCTTCGTTATACGGATTTGCATAAGTTGTTTTGTTTTCTCTTTTCTGCCGAACAGTTTGCGAATACTCACCATTGCACATTATGCATGACAGGTTGCAAACATTGCTTATTTGAAAATCAATCGAAATCGGGTATTTACTTTTGTTTACCGGTAAATAATCGTATTTCCATGCACCTACCGAATAATAATTTTCACTATTCAAATATTGCATACAATCCTGGCAGCCATAGCTTAAATCATTATTTTTAATATGTTCTCTTAAATTGTTCATTTTTTCGCCAAACCAGGCTTCTTCAGGGCTTTGTTCGGGATATTTACCAAACACAATATTTTTATTGTAATAGCATGGAAGTATTTCGCCGAATTCTGTAAAAAAAAGAGACGAAAAAGGTGCTAAGCAAAGGTGTGAACATTTGCTTTTACTCCGGATTTTATTATACTCTTTTATCTTTTTTTTATCCAAAGAATTATATGTGCTTTTTCTCCATAACATTATATAGCAGCCGTTAAAATTCGTTGTTTAAGCTTTTCATCTGAACTGTTTGCAATTTCTGCAACAATAAGCTCAATATTAAATGATATCATAAAAGTTAAAACTTTAATTAAGGACTTATTATCCATGAGTTCGAATATTTTATTTAGTCTTTTGATGTACGATTCAATTAATTCATTTTTGTACGCTTCCGAAAAGACTTTAGATTCGGTCATATAAGATGAGATTTTTGAAAAAAGCTCTTTTTTTAATTCCGAACTATTTAAACTATTTGATTTTTTTGTTTTATTTTTATCTGCAATCCAATTATCAATTTGTTTAATTAAAGATTTATAAAACCCAAGGTTTTGTTGGTGTACTTTGTTAAATCTACTGAAGGCAGGTTTTCTTTTTAATAAATATGATTTTATTTTCTCTAATTCAATTTTAGGAAGGTTCCATAATGAAGTGTGTGGTGGAAAAAATATAGTATGTAAAATGATATTAATATTTTTATTGTTACAAAATGAAAATATATCAGGAATTTCATGCCAATTTAATCTTTGTGGACATAAATTCCAGCAAAATGGCTTATTTTTAGAATGTGAATAATTTAGAAAAAAACTTAAATTGTTTATGAAAACTGAAAAGTCAGCATTAACTCTGATTTTTTCATATATTTCCGGGCTGATTCCATCAGAAGAAACAGATATATTGAAGTTTCCTTTAGTCAGAATGTTTTTAACCCGTTCTGAAAGTATTGTCCCATTTGTTAAAACAATTATGTTGCATGCAGGATTGATTTCAATAATTTTTTCCCAGATTTTGTAGTTAATTTCAATCAGAAAAGGTTCACCACCTACAAAACGGACTTCAGTAAGATGAGGAATAAAAGGTTCTAATTGAGTTACAAATTCATCATCATACGGAGGACAATAAGGAATTCTATTTTCACGCTTTTGTCTTATTAAAGCTGAATTTTCACCGTTACACATAATACATTCCAGATTGCAATTGTTACCAAGTTCAAAATCAAGCATTGTAGGCCAATTGTTGCCAGATAGTTTAATATTATCATAATTAATAGCGCCAACGCTTCGGTAATTTCCTGTTTTAATTACTTCTGAACAATATCCGCAACCCATACGCATGTCATTGTTAAGAATAAAATCTTTTAACAATTTTGCCTTTTCTCCGTTCCAGGCATCAATAAGTTTATCTTCGGGATATTTTCCTAAAAGTAAAAGATGATTATAACAACATACTTGTATATTTCCTGAAATAGTAAAACGCATCGAAGCAAATGGTGCATGGCATAATAATTTACGCTTCGATTTTTCGCGTATTTTATTATATTCCTTAATTATACGTTTTTCTAGTGGTTTATATTTATAGTCATCTGTCATTATCTGTAATATGTTATACTGTTAACGGGATAAATTTTAGCATTTCATGAATACAAAAAGGTCTAGAGGTATAAGGTATAAAGACATGAGGAAGAGCGGGCTATACCCTATACCCTTATACCTTTTATCTGAAACCCAAATATAATAATTTACTCCGTGCAAAGTATATATTATATTTCTAAATATTTAGCCATGTTGAATATTAATTTTTTAAGACTTTCCTCATTTTCGCGATAAAGATTAGCTAAAATTTTATTTTCGCTAAACGAATTAATCATTTTTAAAGTTTTGTATTTCAAATCGTTATTAGGCATATTATCGAAAATATTATTAAGCTGTAATATCAAAGAATTAATTTTTAAATCTTTACTGTTAAATGTTAAAGAAGCATTTTCTAATTTATTAATTATTCCATTTTGTAATAATTTTATTTCGCTTTCATCAACTGGTTTAGGGATATACTTTTCCCATTTTATTGAAATTTCGTACCACGATTTAAGTTTTTTAATTAAGTCGTAATATTTTATCTTGTTTTTTTTCTGAACCAATGTTTTAATAGGTAAATCTAATAAGATATATTTATCAATAAGTTCTTTTAGTTCATAAGAGTTTAGAATCCATACAGCATCTTTTGCAGGAAATCTGATAGTGTTATAAAAAATAGTAAGATTGTTTTTTGAACAAAATTCAGTTGTAGCAGGAATTTCAAACCTGTTTTGATTCATTACACAAACGGAAAGTCCTGTTTGCCTATTGTGTTTTTGATTATAATTTTTAAAATATTCTATATTGTTAAGTGTTGTTTCTAAATTCGCATTTACTCTGATTTTATTATATAATTCCGGGTTTAATGAATCTAAAGAAATTCCAATAAAAAAATTCCCTTTTTCCAATATGTTTTTTACCTTATCATTTAGTATTGTACCATTAGTTTGAACAATAATATGGCATAATGGGTTAGTTTCAATTATATTATTCCATATTTCAAAGTAGGAGTTTATTAAAAATGGTTCGCCTCCCGAAAACAAACATTCTTTAATGTTTGGTATTAAAGTTTTTAATTCATCAAAAAACTTTTTATTATAAGGATTTTCAATATTGGTTCTGTTTTCCCTGTTTTTCATGATATTTGACGAAAAATCACCGGTACACATTGTACATTCGAGGTTGCATGTATTATCAATTTGAAACATTAGTGATGTTGGAAAATCTTTAATTGTAAATTGTTCATCATAGAATTTTATATGAAGGCTTTCGAAATTTTGTAATAAAAGTTCCGATTTACACGCATCACAACCAAGCGAAAGGTCATTATTTGAAATATGTTTACGAAGTTTTTTTATTTTCTCGCCATTCCAGATTTCGGTGATGGAATTATTTTTAATATTGCCAACCATGTATTTCATGTTGTAACAACATACAGATACTTGCCCGTCAGAATTAAAATATAAATTACGAAAAGGTGCATTACATAAATATTTACGTGCAATAATCGGGCGGGTTTTATTGAATTTTTTAATTACACTTTTGGGAATGTCAGAATAATTACCCGAAGTATTTTTATTAAAAAATTGATATATTATATTTTTTAAATTCATAAATAACTTATAATGTATTTTCTATATAGTGTCTGCAAGAAAACATATAAATTTGCTCTTATTTAGGTCAATTGCTAAATTGTTAAATGGTTATTGAATAACAATTTAACAATATAACAATAGCTAGTAAATGTAATTATTAAGCAGTTTTCTTTTTAACACTATATAGGATATTTATATTTTTTAATTAATAAAAGCTCCATATTATCAATAAGTTCATTATTTGATTTGCTAAAATAATTATTTAATAAATCTAAAGTTTTATTATCGAATAATTCTTGAATATCAGGTTTATTTCCAAAAAATAAAAATTTATTTAAAGTGCTGTAATTTTTATTAATAATTTCATAAATAAAAGGAATATGAAAAATAACTTTTTTGTTTTTAACTTCTTTATTGGTAAATTTATTTGTAAATCTAATAAAATTTAACAAAGGTTTTTTAAGCATTTCGTTAAGTGGTTTATAATTAACAGAACTATAACTTAAATCGAAATTAAAAATTGAAATATAATTTTTGATAAAAT
>JAVHRJ010000192.1:255-4961 GCA_036171595.1 Bacteroidales bacterium | reverse complement strand
CAAAAAAAGATAATGCTATTAATTGTTTATTCATTCGAATAAAACCACTAATTAAAAGAAAAGAAAACAAACCATAAATTAACCCACTCGCCCCAATATGATAGGCCTCTCGAGCCATTAACCATGTCCAGAATCCGCCCATTAATACAATTAATAAAATCACTTTAAGTGCGATAGGTTTATAAAAATAAAATATTGCTGACCCCAGAATTAATAGTGGAATGGAATTATTAAATAAGTGATTTAAATTTCCATGAATAAAAATGGAAGTAATAATACCAAGCAATCCAGTTAGTTCCTTTGGGTATATCCCCAATTTGTTAAAGTTTAAATTAAAAACAAATTGAATTAAATGCACTAATCCAAGCAATGTTACAAACATAACTGGAATAAATATGGCATTAATTAATTTAATCTTTTCCTCTTTCTCCACAACGTTAGAATTAGCTATTACTGTACCATTGTAATTTTGTCAGCCTAATGTTAATTTCTGTTAATAATACGTTTTAAATTCAAATATTTGATTTTTTTGTAAAACTGTTTAATTCATTTACTATGAAAGCACAAGTTATTATTTTAACATTACTATTAGCATTATTGAGTGTAAATGGTTTTGCCAAAACCAATGATGGACAAGATAACTCGCAACAGAAAACTGTTAAGGTAAAATACGACTACAATTTATTTAAATTGTGTTTATTTGATTTAAAACAACCGCTTTCAGACTCATTATTATTCTATAAAGAACAAAAGAAAGCTGAATCAAAAAGAAAAAATGATTAATTCGTTTCAGCTTATCCCACGCTGTTTTTTGATATTTTCGTAAGCTTCTTGAACTTTTTGGAATTTTTCTTTTGCCGAATGTTGAAATTCCTCCCCTAAATGACTTACTTTATCTGGATGATATTTTATTGCCATTCTTCTATACGCTTTCTTAATTTCTTCGTCCGACACATTTTTGTCTATTTCTAGAATTTTATAATCTCCATCAACTTCTTTAAAAAACATGGCTTTAATTGAAGCAAAATCGCTAGGTTTTATACCTAAATACGATGCAATTTGCTGAATAACCTTTAACTCCTGTGGGTCAATGTTCCCATCAACAAATGCTACCCCAAAAAGTAAATGCATTAATTGTAATCGCGCTGGATAAAGCGTATAAGTTTTTATTTGTAAACAAACATCTTGAACAGGAATATCTTTTTGAAGAATATCTCTTAATGTCAACAGCAATTCTTGAGTATGAACTGAACCAAATTGCTTTAAAAAAAACTGTTTAACAAAGTCAAGTTCAGATTTAAGAACTTTTCCATCAGCTTTCATCACTGCAGCTATTAACACTAACAATCCTAGACTAAAATCATTTGCACTTCTTCTACCTGGTTGCTGTTGATACACCACTTCTCCATCAACACTTACAACAGAATCAATCGCAGAACCAACTGCAAACCCTAATATTGCACCTATTGGACCTCCAAATGCCCAACCTAAACCACCTCCAAGCCATTTTCCAAACTTTGCCATTTATACTTAATTTTGACCACAAAAGTAATAAATCATATTTCACGCCAAATATATTTTTTTAATTCATAAAAAATTTAAACCTTCGCATTTGAAAAATGTCAGACATTCATCCATATAAAATTATTACTCCTGCCATTAAAAGTGGTACCATTTATTCCTTCACTACGGATAGTGGAGTTCAATACGAAGTTAGATTTGGAAGAAAACAAGATAATATTCTCAGTGCAACAATAGTTTTTGGAGTTACAAATGATGAATATGAAGGTGAGGAGTATAGCGTTACAAATAAAGGTGAAGTTTATGAAGTAATGGCAACTATTGTTGAAGTTGTGCGTTTATATAAAACCGAACACCCCAATGTAAATTCGTACGAATTTACTGGAGAACAAAGCGAAAAAGAAAAAAGTAAAAATAAAAACGTTCGATTAAACTTATATTATAGGTATATACCTGAAGTATTTGATGACAAATGGCATATTGACTT
Source organism: Bacteroidales bacterium (assembly GCA_036171595.1). Lineage (GTDB taxonomy): Bacteria > Bacteroidota > Bacteroidia > Bacteroidales > GWA2-32-17 > GWA2-32-17. The sequence continues at coordinate 2,953 of JAVHRJ010000192.1, read as the reverse complement.
TACTGAAGAGAAGATTGTTATAATGAAAATAAAATAATTTTTTTATGTTTTATGACATACTGTCAATAACTTATCATGTTGTTACGTTAAAATTTGTTAATAAAAGCAACATTTTCTTCACTAATTACGTTATTGGAAGATATTATAATAACAAATAAATAATTTTGAAACCTAGTACAATTTTTGCTAACAATTTATTGAAAACAGTTAAACTACAAGAATGAGACAGTTAAAAATTACACAACAAATTACCAAGCGAGAAAGTAAATCTTTGGAGAAATATCTTCAAGAAGTTTCTCGTGAGCCTATGATTACTGCTGATGAAGAAGTAAGCTTGGCGCAAAAAATAAAAGATGGAGACGACGCTGCCCTTAATAGATTGGTTAGAGCAAACTTAAGATTTGTGATTAGTGTGGCCAAACAATATCAAAACACAGGATTAACACTTGAAGATTTAATTAACGAAGGTAATCTAGGTTTGATTGAAGCCGCAAAAAGATACGATCATACGAAAGGTTTTAAATTTATTTCTTATGCAGTTTGGTGGATTAGACAAAGCATATTAAAAGCCGCTGCTGACAACTCAAGAACTATTCGTTTACCACATAATAGATTGGGTGAAATACAGAAAATAAACAAAGCGTCTAGCGATTTTGAACAAACCATGGAGCGAGAACCTACCGATGAAGAATTGGCTGATATTTTGGATATGGATATAGAGAAAGTTCAAAACTCTAGAAAAATGTCAAAAAAACAAGCTTCTTTAGATGCCCCAATGGCTAATGATGAAGACAACAATAGTTTAATTAGTGTTATTGAAGGCGAAGGAATTCCCGCTCCTAACGATACATTAATTCACGAATCACTTTCAACAGATATAGAACGAACTTTATCTTATTTAAAAGGTATGGAAGCTGAAGTAATTCGTTTATTTTATGGATTAAGCGGACGAAAAGAAATGACTTTAGAAGAAATAGGAAGTCATTTTGGTTTAACCAGAGAAAGAATAAGACAAATTAAAGAGCGAGGTTTGCGTAGAATGAGAAGATTATCTAGAACAAACAATCTTCAGACTTACCTATAATTAAAATAAAAAAATTAATTTTAAGCACCAAGAATAAACTTGGTGCTTTTTTTGTTATTGGCTATTTTAAAAATTACCCCATGAAGAAATTTTTACTCCTAGTACTGACCATCTTTTTAGCAACTATTTCTTTTTCACAGCAAAGTACATACGAATATGGTAGGTTAAAATGGGGATTAAATATTGGTGGCACTTACCAAACTGCCGATATTTCAAACGACTTATTTGGATTAGGGTTAGGGTGTACATTAGAATATGCTGTAATTCAAAACAGTTATAGTTTATTTGGATTTTCATTAAGAGCTCGATACTTACATGGTACTACGTATGGTACTGATTATTCAATTCATAACGGAACAATAAGCAACAATGCAATTAATGGCGTTGATATTCCGTTAAATGATTATAACAATCTTCCACTTTTTTTAAATAATAAATCTCGATTAAACGAGTTATCTCTTGAGGCAATGCTCAAGTTTAACAAATTGTACATTCAACATAATGTATTGTTTTACCTTTTTGCTGGAATTGGTGGAACAGATTTTATTTCAGAAACCAATCAGTTTGATGCTTTGGGAGTTCTATATGACTATTCTTCAATTAGTATTACAGATAAAAATAACATAATAAACCAACTAAACGATTTAAGAGATTTAAATTATGAAACCAGATTAGCTAATTCCGATGCAAAAACTTTTGTATTAACCCCAACTATTGGTTTAGGTTTGGGCTACCGAATTGCTCCATTTTTAACTATAGCACTAGAACATAAAATTTCGTTACCACAAACCGACTATTTTGATGGACAAGTATATCAACCCACTCAAGACCCTGCTTTTATTAAAGATATTTACCATTACACGTCAATTGGTTTTATTTTTTATGTTTATAAAAACAATACCTATTACAATGAACCAACTTACACGAGTAATCCAAAACCGGTTGCTCCAACACCAAAACCAACTCAACCTATTCCACTTCCACAACCTAAACCGATATTAAACCCTACTCCAGGTCCTAATCCAATAACACCTGTACCAAACAATCCTGTACCAACTCCAACTCCAATACCGACTCCAATACCTGTTGATAATCCCGTACAAAAGCCACCTGTAATTACGTTAATAAATCCTACCAAAACATTATTTATTGCTCCAAATTGTACGGTAAGTATCGAGGTGAAAATTGAAAATGTAACCGATGATAAAAACATTGCCTTTTTTAGAAACAATGAAAAAATAGCTACCCGTTTTTATTATTTCCAAGAAAGTGTTCTTCATTCTACAATGGAATTAAAACCAGGCATAAATACATTTAAAGTAACTGCAAAAAACTCCGTTAAAACTGAAAATAAAGAATTTAAATTAACATGCAGTGCTATTACACCACTCAACAGCAAAATAACCATTTGTCATCATAATATTGATGGTACTACTCAAAAAATGGAAATAAATAATTCTGAATTGGCTCAACATCAGGCTCATGGTGACATAGTTGGAGATTGTCCAATTGAGATTAAAAAAATAACCATTTGTCACACTGATCCAAGTTCGTCTTTAAAACAAAAAATAGAAATCCCTGAATCCGATTGGCCTTCTCACCAAGCTCATGGCG
>JAVHRJ010000192.1:0-155 GCA_036171595.1 Bacteroidales bacterium | reverse complement strand
AGATTGGTTTAACCATGCTGCTCATGGCGATTCTAAAGGTATTTGTCCGAAAGAAGTTAAAAAAATAACCATTTGTCACACTGATCCAAGTTCGTCTTTGAAACAAAAAATAGAAATCCCTGAATCCGATTGGCCTTCTCACCAAGCTCATGGCG
>JAVHRJ010000191.1:0-1019 GCA_036171595.1 Bacteroidales bacterium | reverse complement strand
GCATTACTTTTGTCTATTATACCTAATTTTAAAAAGAGTTTTTAAGGGCCGACTACTTAATACCAGTAACACAATTTACTTATAATGGTTTTATTAAATATTCGAATTTAATTGATAAAATTAAACGAAATTTCACATCTAAAAATGGTAAAAATATATTACCTTTTGAAAAGCAGAGGTATATTGTTACAAAATTTTAAATTAACAAATTAAAATAAAAAAAGCGAGAGTTACCTCCCGCCTTAAATGTTTTCACAACGGAATAATCCTTATTGTGATTTGCTTCATTTTGTATTGCAAATATAAATAAAGTTTTATAAATTGCAAAACTTTATACAAACAAATTACAAAAATGAAAAAAATATTAGGATTGGATTTAGGAACAAACTCTATTGGGTGGGCGTTGGTTAATGAAGCTGAAAACAAAAATGAAAAATCGCAAATCATAAAACTTGGTGTAAGAGTAAATCCTTTAACTGTTGACGAACAAACTAATTTTGAGAAGGGTAAAAGTATTACAACTAACGCAGATAGAACTCTTAAAAGAAGTATGCGAAGAAATCTTCAACGATTTAAACTCAGAAAAGAAAATTTGATTGAAATTCTAAAAAAACAAGAATTTATTAATGATGAAACCATTTTATCGGAAAACGGAAATAAATCAACATTTGAAACTTACAATTTAAGAGCTAAATCAGTAACAGAAAAAATTACTTTAGAACAATTTGCACGTGTATTATTGATGATTAACAAAAAGCGAGGATACAAAAGCAGCAGAAAAGCTAAATCGCAAGATGAAGGACAATTAATTGATGGCATGGAAATAGCTAAAAAGCTTTATGATGATAACATAACTCCTGGACAATTTGTTTTTCAAATATTAAATGAAGGCAAAAAATACATTCCAGATTTTTACAGATCTGACTTACAGTCAGAATTTGATAGAATATGGGATTTTCAAAAACAATTTCATTCAGATATTTTAACCGATGAGTTTAAAAAACAAATAATAGGAAAAG